>CABSEO010000017.1 GCA_902476665.1 uncultured Emergencia sp. | reverse complement strand
TCAATCAGATCCTCCACACACATTTTACCATCGATAAATTCCAGTTCAATCGTGTTGTCACCATATTTATTATTCAGAAAATCCACGATGTGTTTAACAAAAGTCTTTCGTTCTTCGTATTCATCTATGGTGTGGAAGTTGAGCAGATAAGCCATTTTTGCTTCCTGAGGATTTCCTTCTATTTGAACGAGATGATAATACCCGTCAAACCCTTCTGTATGTTCGGGTCTCTGCCACGGCGGCATCATGGAATGAAGCTCTGCAGCAACAATCAGGGCATTTTTCATCAGGTTTTTCGCATAGCACGGATGGGCTGAAATACCGTGTATCTGCACAGTAAAGGCGCCTTTGCAGAAATTCTGATATTCTACAGTTCCGAATCCTTCACCATCCAGCGTATAGGCGATTTCAGCGCTGCTTTTTGTCAAATCGATATGTTTTGTACTGCCTCCGATTTCTTCATCCGGAGTAAAGATAAAAGCTACCTGACCATGTTTGAATTCCGGGTGTTCCATCATATATTCTATGGCTGTCATGATTTCAGCCAGACCTGCCTTGTCATCGCCTCCCAGTAAGGTTTTTCCGTTGGTTACGATAAGATCGTTGCCGATAGAAGCTTTCAGGCCGGGAAAGTCTGACGGATCCATAGAGACATCTTCACATAGCTGAATGACAGTACCGTCATAGTTTTTAATCAGACGTGCCGTATTTCCCGGACCCGGGAAAGTAGTAGCAGTATCCATATGAGCGATGAAGCCTACGACAGGTGTTTTCTTGTCCATATTAGACGGTACAGTTCCATAGATAAAACTTTTCTCATCCATGATGACATCTTTAACGCCAAAGTTTTTCAGTTCTTCCATCAGAGCCTTGGCAAAAACAGTCTGTCCCGGCGAAGACGGCACAGATTCCTGGTTTTCCGTACCGCAGGCTTGTGTTTCATAAGTAATATAGTTTAAAAGTCTTTCAAATGCTTTCATTTCTCTCTCTTCTTTTCTTAAGTTTTGTTAAATTATTTGAAATTCCTAAGGAAAAATGCACGCCCATTTTCATAGAACAGTTTATCTGTCAGATTTTGTCCAAAATGAGATGCAAGGTATGCGTAAAGTCCATTGAGCTTTTCTAAAGAGTCAAAGGACGAAGGTACTTTTGCGCCGTCAAAATCGGAACCCAGTGCAATGACGTCTTCAGCGCCCAGATTCAGCAGATAATCGATATGTCTTGCCACGTCTTCCATGTCTGCTTTGGCAGGGTCATCCTGGCGAAGAAAATAGATCAGATAGTTGAGGCCTATGAGGCCTCTTCGATCAACTATTTCGCAGATAAAGCGATCTGTCAGATTTCTCTCAGCGCTGCAGACGGAACGGCAGTTGGAATGGGTAGCAATAAAAGGCTTTTCTGCAATCTTAAGCAGGTCTGCTACAGCCTTGTCACAGAGATGGGAGATGTCAACAATCATACCGACTCTTTCCATTTCCCTGACGGCTTCCCGACCGAAGTCTGTCAGACCAAGTTCAGGCTCATAGACTCCTCCGGCAAGCTCTGTGGCTCCATTCCAGGTAAGGGAGGTAATGAGGCAGCCTTTATTTCGCATGTCTTCTATGCGGGAAAGATCTCCTGCAAAGGCAGCACCACTTTCTGATGTAAGGATTGCTGCGACACGGCCGTTTTTTTCAATTTCGTCAAGGTCTTTACCGCACATTACCTGCTGCATCTTGTCGGAATACAGCGTGAGCTGCCTGCAAAACCAGTAATATACCGTTTCCCATTTTTGTATCGCTTTTTGTCCTCTGTATTCGTCAGACAGAAATATGGCAAAGCATTGGGCATAGGCTTGGGCATTGAGATTTTTTGCCTTTCCCAGTGTCACAGCGGATACTTCGTTATCAAGATCCAATTGCACGGATGATAAAGCTGTGATTGTATCGCAGTGTAGATCTAACAATTTCATTTATGTTTCCTCTCTTCTCTTTTTTTCAGTTCTTTTCTGATCTGTGGAAGATTTCGTTCCATATGAAGCACAGGAAGGGAAAGCAGTAGAACCAGAAGAAAAATCGCAGCAGGCAGCAGCGTATTCAGGCCAAAGAACAGATTTAAAACTGACTGGGGCTGGGTTGAGGCTCCCTCAGTATAGGGAACCAGTGCTAACAGCCAGCCTATACCTGCACTGCCTAAGGCCATACCGATTTTTGTCGCCAAAGTAAATCCACTCATGAGCAGGGCGTCACTTTTGACACCTGTTTTCCATTCTCCGTAAAGCTTTGCGTCAAAGAGATTGAGCAGCACTGTGCCGGCAACCATACAGGAGCCCAATGCAGACAGAACCCATCCGCAGAACATGACTGTAAAGGTGCTGTCGTGAAGGATAAACCTCAGCATATCTCCACTGATAGACAGGCAGCACCCCAAAATGGTGGTACCTGCATTTCCGAATTTTTTCGTGAACAAATGAAGACTGGAAAAAACCAGTGCATTGGATATCATAGCTACAGCCGAAAACGTCGATAACAGTCCTGTATCTCCCAGATTATACTGAAAATAGAATACCATTGCTGTGGATTCCAGTGTTGTTGCGATCATATCACAGAGATAGTACAGGCCGATACAGACCCAGATTTTATTTTTTACCATTGCCAAAAGAACTGTTGCAATGGAAGGGGTATCCAGATATATACTCTTTTTTGAGTGGTTTACCATTGGAACATCATTTGGTTCATAGCCCTTTGTGCCCCACCACACGATGAGATAGGCTATGGCATAGATTATGCCATAGCAAAGGCCAACCGCTAAAAAACCTTTTTCCATGTTTCCTTTTCCTGCAGCTTGAGCCAGCGGCAGTGTCACAGATGTTACAATGAAATTACCCGCCAGGCTGACCAGACCACTGATCTGATTCAGATGGGAGCGCTGCTGTTCATTTTGTGTCAGACGTCCCATCAGAGTGTTCATGGGGATCTGGATGAAGCTGCTGGCTGTTGCCTGTAAGCTGTAGAAAACAGCGATCCACAGGAGTTTAACCGCCGTAGACCCGTCAGGACAGAAGAAACACAAGGCCAGGCAGATACCGGTGGGTACCGCACCGTATTTCAAATAGGCACGGCACCGCCCGCCTCTGCTTTTTGTACGATCGACCAGCGCACCGATGAGAGGGTCGTTAATAATGTCAAAGAGTTTGCCAAAGAAGATGATATTTGCTGCGACAGCTGCATTGACTTCAAGTATTTCTGTGTAGAAATACAGTAGAAAGGTGGAGCCGGAAAGCCCCTGTACGACCTTTCCCATAGAACCGGCTCCGTAACATAGTTTAACTTTTAGCGGCAGTCTTTCCATTTTTGTTCTCCGTATCTGCTTATTCTGTTTTTTCTGTTTTTTCTAATCCTTTTCTTTCTGCCAGTTCAGCCTCCCACTGAGGGATTTTAACTTCAAAACGTCTTAATACCATTGCAAGAAGTATAACTCCGATGAAACCAATCATAGGTGCTACTGTACTTTCTGCCAGGAATAGCCTCAGCACACTGCTACTCTGTTCCATGACGTTTGGATCGTAGTCCACAAATCCCATGAGGTATGTTCCTGCTACACGTCCAAGGGCAAGCCCTATAGTATTGCCCAAGCTGTATGCCGCCATTAGAATACCTTCGTTGTTGACGCCCAGTTTCCATTCGCTATAGACTTTAGAATCGAAAACACATAGAATACTTACGTTGGCCACAAGTCCGGCACCGAAGCAGGAAATCAGAACACATGCACCCCACTGGATGGTAGTGCTATCCTGCATAATGAATCTGATTAGATAAGCTGCAGCTGAAATTGTACCTCCAATCATAGCTGTTCCTGAATTACCGAATTTTTTTACGAAAAAGCCGGCAATAAAGTACGCTCCGTATGCACCTACAACTGAGAGTGTAGAGTATAGACCGAGCAGGCCCATATTTCCGAGATTGTACTGATAATAGAATGGCATAGCGTTGGATTCAATCATACATCCAATCAGGTCAACTAGATACATAGCAACTGCGATAAGGCACATTTTATTGGTTATAAGACCTTTAATTATCTGAACGACAGATGGCTTTTCGAGCTTCTTGCCATCAAATGCTTCAGTCTCAAAAAATTCCTGCTCTGGTTCATATCCCTTCGTTCCCACATATGCAAGTAAATACAATAGCATGAAAACTACAGAATAAATAATACCAATGACCATAAAACCGGTTCTCCAGCCATTCATATCCTGACCAAAAGAATTTATTAGCGGAAGAGCAATACCAATTCCAAGAAGACTGCCACCCGTCGACATAGCACTATAGAACTGGTTGAGATGAGATCTCTGCTCTTTGCTGTTTGTTATCCTGCCCATCAAAGTAGTTGCTGGAAGCTGAACCAGTGACCATACGGCTACTCTTGCTAGATATGTAACCATGACCCAGATTACGGTTAATCCGTGACTCATCTCAGGAACAGCATAGCAAAGTGCCAGTAGCACACTACCGGGGATAATGAATTTTTTAATGTAGTTGCGGCATTTTCCGCCGGGTTTAGAGCCTGTTTTGTCAATAATTGCACCGGCTGCCGGAGTACAGAACCAGCCCCAGATGCTTCCAATCAGGGAAAGAGTACCTGCCAATGAAGCACTGAAACCCAATGCATTCATATAGAAATATGAAATATAAGATGTAGTAATTACGCTGGTCAGCATATTTGCTGCACCCACACAGCCGTAGCTGATTTTGGTAAGGAACGGCAGTCTGTCGACGCCTTGTTTTAATGAAGTTCCCATTGTTCTTTCTCCTTCATGTATAAGATGATGCAAAATTGCTGTATTGTATCTTTTTCATCTGCAGATTTGAAAGAAGATGGTATTAGGCTATCACGGTTCTTAAAAAAAAGCAATTTTTTGAAAATAGCGGTTGGGGAAAAAATAGTGGAAGAATTTCCACTTTAATGACACTTTTTTCGAAAATGTGCTATAATTATATTAAAATATTGCGGAAATCTAAAAAAATCAAGAGATTTTCCTTTTATTATGAATTGTAAAGGAGTGTCGTTAAAACATATGCATATCAATGAAGTTGTGGGAGGACAGATTCGCCTGTACCGGAAAAAACGGGGTTATTCTCTGGAAGAGCTGGCAGGAAAGCTTTATAAGAGTAAGTCCATCGTATCAAAATATGAGCGGGGACAAGCCAATATTGATATTGCAACGCTGCATGAGATTGCAGATGCACTGGATATTGATGTCAAACTTCTTCTTGATGATCCTATGAGTAAAAGGCGCTCTCATTCTTCACGGCGCTTCGGTATTTTTACGGAACCCAGACTGTATCTCTACCTTTTGGAGGTTATGCGCCATAAACCCGTTATTCACAGAGGGATTCTAGTTTTCAATGATGAGACTGCAGGGATTGCAGAAGCAACCTTATATATGGATATTCCGGAGGGTGAAAGCTACCAGAAGTGCGGTTCTGTTTACAGTGGACGGCTGTACTGCTCACCGTACACTGCGTCTATGCTGCTGACCAATCCGCTGGATGAAGCAGATCAGGTGAATATCTTTGCTTCGATTAACCGGTCGCAGAGGAACACCTCGCCGGGTCAGTATCACAGCTATATGCTTTTGAACAGTCAGCCTGTGAGTACGGATTTGATTCTGTCCAAGGAGCCTATCAGTAATACAGAGGCTCTGAGAGATGCACTCACTGTTGACAAAGAGAGGATTGCTCTGCTGAAAAAGGGTAATATGTATTCAGCCAGGGAATACATTGATGAAAAACCTTTATTCTCAACAGAATGACCTGTAAAAGAGCACTAAAGAGAAAAGAAGATGAATCTTGAGTGATTTTACATCTTAAGAAGAAAAAATAACAAAATTCCACGATAAAAGTATCATATCGGTGGAATTTTTTTTATTTTCTTCTCTAAAATGAATGTTTTCTGAAAATTGTCAAATTGATTTCTCTGTGATAGGGTTAAATCACAGCGAGCTGAAAAAAATTGGAGGAAAAGAGTAATTATGAAAAATCAGCAGTTATACGACAGGTTGAAAACCTTCGGATATAGGGGGTTTTCCCTGAAGGAAACCTATTTTATCAAGGAACTTCAGTGTGATGCATGGCTTCTTACGCACAGCAGCGGCGCAGAAGCTGTTTACATCAATTCACCGGATACGGAAAAAGCTTTCAGTTTATCCTTTCGAACGATACCTACAGATGATACTGGTGTTTTTCATATTCTGGAGCATGCAATTTTTCTTTGCGGTTCAAAGAAGTACGGGGTAAATCACTGGGCTGGAAATGGTCTGATATCTTCATTGTGCAGCGGATTTACCATGAGAGGCACATCTATGTATCCGGTATCTTCAACCAATGAAGCCAGCTTTCAGGAATTAGTAAAAATCTGTGCAGATGCTGTATTTTCTCCGTTGCTTACGGAGACGGATCTGTCTTTGAAACAAGAGGGATGGCACTATGAATATGATCCTGAAACGGATCAGCTGTCCCGGTGTGGAATTGTGCGCAGTGAAATGCAGGCATCGCAGCAAATGGTTGCTTATGTTTTAGGCGATCTGCAGCTGCGGGCAGCTTTTCCCGGCACTTCCTTCGCCTGGAATATGGGAGGCGATCCGGTAGCAATTCCAAATCTTACATATGAACAGTTTCTGGACACTTATCATAAGGTGTTTGTTCCGGAAAACTGTCTGATATATATTTATGGCGATACCTGTCTGTCACAGGTTCTGGACACGTCGGATTCTTATCTGAGCCGCTATGAAAAAAAAGGAGCAGTTTTTTCTGTAGAGGGGCAGCCTGCATCATGGAGAGGTAATCCGACTGTAGGCTATTATCCTGTATTCAGCCAGCAGGAACAATCTGCCGATAATAATAAAGATATTCTTGGATTTAACTGGGTTATGAAGCGGGAACCTGAATCTGCAATTTATGCGGATATTCTGACTGCAATTATAGAAAGACGACTGAGGGAACTTCTTCCGGAAAGCCAGATTTCGGCATGCTGCCATACGGACTATTACTGGCCGCTGACCTGCATCACCGTAGAGAATACAGATGGGCGCAGAATGGATTTCTACAGAGAAAAGATCAGAGCTGCGCTTGAAGAGCTGGCTCAAAACGGTTTTGATGAAACGGAGGTAAAGGCAGCAATGACTGCCTACCGGTTTAAGCGCAGTGAAAGGATTAACTTTGTTCCGGAGGGAATCAGTTATGGAATCAGTGCAACCAACAGCTGGGCGAGAGGGCTGAAGCCGTGGAGTCTGCTGGAGTATCAAGATATCTTTGCCGCACTGCAGGATTCCCGGACAGGAGATATTCTTCGGGAGTTTCTGAGACAGAATTTCTGCGATAATGATCTTTACTCAGAGCTGATTCTGGAAGGTGTGCCGGGACTGGCGCAGAAGTGGAAAGAAGAGGAAACAAAACAGACAGCGGCAATCAGAAAATCTATGACAAAGGAGCAGCTGGAGGAAATTCTCATAGACTGCGAGCGGCTGCGTGCTTATCAGACAGAGTCAAATGATCCTGCCTGCGTGGCTGCACTTCCCAAAACAAAACAGCAGGATCTTCCTGAAATCGCGCCGGTTCGATATCTGGAGGAGCGAGAAACATCTGCCGGGTGGGTTCTCTTTGATGCTGCAGCAGGTGATATGGTACGGATGACCTTGCACTACAGTTTGGAAGAACTGACGATAGAAGAGTGCAGATATCTTGGCATAATGAAGCTTCTGATGGGCAAGCTGCCGGCAGGCGGTGGGTCTGCAGAAGAATTTCAGGCAAACTGCCGCAGTGTGCTGGGTTTCCTGCAGACGGAAGTCTTTGCATATTCTGATAAGACGGCAGATTTCCTGAAATTTCAGATTCAGGCTGGTACCTTTTCTGAGACTTTTGAAGAAGCACAATGCCTGCTTAGAGATTTGACAGAGAAAACAGAGTTTCAACATCCACAGCAGGTGAGACAGATTCTGACTGAGGCTTTTGCTGCGCAGAAGACAGCAACTCCTGATGTATCAAATAGGGTGGCAGCATGTTATTCTCATAGTGCTGCGGCTTTGGAACACATGCAGGGAACGATATTCTGGAAATATATAGAAGAAATATTGCAACAGCCGGATGAAGCCTTGACAAAATTGTGCATAAATCTGAAGGAAACGGCGGAGAAAGTATTTCGACAGTCCACTTTAACAATTGGCCTTTCCTGTCACGAAAAAATCTTTGATCAGATTAAAGACAGAATTCACTTTTCTTCCAGACGCTGTGTCAATACTCCATGGCATACACCTCTGCTTTCAGAAAATGAGGCTTATCTGATTCCTGGGAATATGCAGACGAATGCTGTCGGAGCGCGGATTCCGAACCCTTCCGGGCAGTTAAGTGCGGCTTGTCTGCTTGCTGAGGATGCAGCGACAACTACTATCCGGAAAATAGGAGGCGCTTATACCGTAAAATTCTGTCTGACACAGGAAAAAGACCTTCTATGTCTTTCCGGAAGAGATCCCCATCTGAGCCAGACAATCAATTATTTTCTTCAGTGTCCTAAGGCGATAGCAGAAGCCTCGGATGGGGAAATTCAGCGTGCTGTTGTTGCAGCCGCAGCCATGTTTGAAAAAAACTCACCTGCCGGTCGGGTCGGTTTCATTTCTCATAACGATTACGATGATACTGCCCATAACTATTTTAACGGAATTACGCCTGAAGTCCAGCAGGCAAGGTGGTTGCAGCTAATTCATGCTGATGCGGAGGAAGTGCGCGCCTGCGCAGGAATACTGGAAGAAGCGCTCCTGCAGAGACACTTCTGCACTGCAGCGTCAAAAGAGAAGGGCGACAGTGACGGGCATTTATTTGACAGAATTACAGTCATATCCTGACGCTGCTGTCTATGGAAATAAAAAAAAGGAGATTACAATGGAAAATCAGGTATTATATGAAATGCTCAGTGGGACAGGTTATCGGGGATTTCACATGAAAGAGACATATTTTGTCGAAGAACTGCAGTGTGAAGCGTGGCATCTGACACATATCGGAGGAGCGGAAATTTTTTGTCTGAATACAGATTCGGAGGAAAAGACCTTTTCTCTTTCCTTTCGGCTGTCACCGGAGGATCACACCGGTGTAGCTCATATTATTGAACACGGAATTCTCAGCGGTTCTCAGAAGTACAAGGTGAAAAACTGGGGCGGAGATGGTCTGCTGTGCAGCTTCAACGGCGTTTTTACCACCAGAGATGCTTCTATGTATCCTGTAGCTTCAAAGAATGAAAAAAGCTTTCAGCAGCTGGTGCGCATTTATATGGATGCTGTATTTGCTCCTCTGATGCTGAAGAGTGATATGGTTATGAGGCAGGAGGGCTGGCATTATGAGTACGATCCGGAAACTGACGCTCTTTCTTATTCGGGGGTTGTCTATAGTGAGATGCAGAGTAATTATCAGATACCGGACTTTGTCCTGTCGACTGCTCAGGTACGGGCGGCCTGCCGTGATACAGGTCTTTATTATGACATCGGAGGAGATCCGGAGTTTATCCCTCAACTGAGTTATGAACACTTCCTGAATGCATATGACAGATTTTTTGTACCGGAAAACTGTCTGGCAGTGATCTGTGGGGAAACCTGTCTGTCAGCAGTCCTTGATACGATGGACGACTATTGGTCAGACTATGAGCCAAAGGGAATCCATGTGGAAATTTCCGGTCGTCCTTCCTGCCAGACAAAAAAACCTTATGTGGAACGCTATGCAGTTCACACTGAAGGCGCGGTTGAGAACATGGACTTTGTAGGCGCCAACTGGCTGACTGGGCAAGATCGAAAAAGTATTCTGGCCGCTCAGGTTTTGGCACATCTTTGCGCGCCTTTACTCAGTGCAAAGCTTTCTTCTTATAATCTGACACTGGAAGCCCAGGGGGATAACCTTTATCCTATGCTGACAGCAACACTGAGGGGTGTGGATGCATCGGAATATGATGCTCTGCAGGGAGAACTTCAAGACGCTGTGAAAGAGATACTGGATGAAGGCTTTTCCGAGCATCAGATACAGGCAGCTCTGGCGGCAGCTGAATTTCAGGAGAATGAAAAAATCGGTTTTATTCCTGTTGGCGTGGCGCAGGCGTTAAAGGTTACCACTGCCTGGGTACATCATCAGCAGCCCTGGACAATGCTGGAATATAATCGATTCTTTTCCGAATGGCGGAAGGAGAATCGGGTGCAGTACTTTACCGAATTTGCCCATAGGATTTTTCTTGACAACCCATATTATACAACCTTTATTCTCAAAGCAGATGAAAAGCTTTCGGATAAGAGAAAGGCGGCAGAAAAAGAAAAACTGAAAGAAATTCGAGACGCATTGTCAAAGGAGGAACTGAGGCGGATTATCGAAGAAGCCGACGCACTGCATCAATATCAGCAGGTGCCCGATGATCCTCAGGCTGTAAGAAATCTGCCGCGTACGGAAATTTGCGATCTGGAGCAGCAGGCACAGATTCGTTATCCGCAGGTAAAAGAAGGGATATTGTTTTATCCTGCAAGTGGTAATCTGGTTCAGGTATCGCTTAATTATGGAATTGATTCTCCGGATGTGGAAACACTTCATCTTTTGGGAATTCTACATATGCTCTTTGGTAATCTGCCTGCCGGGAATATGAAGTTGACGGAGCTTAGAGAACAGATTTCTCTCTATACTTCCGGGTTATCTTTTGTTCCTGCAGTTTACGACAGAAAGGGAAGTGCCCTTGTCATGGGGCAGATACGATTTTCTTGTCTGCCGGAGCATTTTGAGCAGGTACAGGATCTGATCAGGGTACTGACAGGAAACACTTGTTATGACAATCCTGAAAAAGTGAGACAGCTGTTGCAGAAAGAACTTTCAGCGGCTCAATCGGCGATGCCTGAGATGAAACCGAGACTGAGATCTTACTATTCTTCCTGTGGTGCAGCTCAGCAGGCTTTTGGAGGAAAAGAGCTGGATTATTACATAGAACACCTTCTGGAAGATTTTGATCGGAACTATCCTTCCATGATGAAAAAACTGACCCAAATGACTTCTCGACTTTTTGATGAATCAAAGTTGACCGTCTGCCTTTCCAGCCGAGAATCTATGGTTGATGATCTGATTGAGAAACTGCAGTTTTCTTCAGATGTATCGCTGCCATCATCCTGCTCTGTCAAAGTACTGTCCGCAGGAGAATTGTTCCGTATTGGAGGAACTATGCAGTATACTGCTGCAGGAGGGTATGCCGGATGCTGTACAGGACCGCTTCTTGCCGCATGCAAGCTGGCCAAGAGTTTTGCGATCCCTCATATTCGTGATATGGGCGGGGCTTACAGAGTCGATGTGCTTTTGTCTCGGCAGGGGGATCTGATCTTTTCTTCTGCAAGAGACCCGCACCTGGCGAAAACCTTTGAGGCTTATGAACAGTTGCCGGCACTGATACGCAAAGCAAGCGATGATCAGACAAAGCAGGCTGTTATCACAGCCGCAGCCGAATTTTCTGAACCTGTCAGCTTTGGGGAAGAGGTTTATCTTTCAGGTGACACATGTGACTGGGCCTTTGCAAATTTTTTCAGTGATTTTACTCCGCAGATACAACAGGAGCTTTGGGAACAACTTTTGGCGGCTTCCCCTGATGAAATTCGCAAGTGTGCTGATATACTGGAACAGATTCTTTCTAAGGGACTGCGCTGTGCGGCTGCATCAGCAGAGAAGGCTGAAAAGGATGGGAACTGGTTTCAGTGTATAAAGGTGTAAACCAAAACGATGAAAATTTACGGCTTGAAACAGATATGTCAGTCTGAGTCAGTGCATATAGAGATGAAATAAATATAATCAAAAAGCTGCGGCAGGAATGCGCAGCTTTTGTTTGTTTCATACAATGAGCAGATGGTGGAAAAAACTACTGATACAATGACAAATACTTATGCTTTCTATTCACAAAACTTTTATGCTTTACTTTTAATGTATGTGTTTATGCGGCTGAAATGATTCCTCCTTTTGCAGAACATTTCAATCTGACAGAGGATTTCTTTGTAAGTGTATTATACCTGAATGTTTAGGTTCCTTCTTTATCAGTACATTTTCAGCCAGTCACATAAATGTTGTAGATGGTTGTTTCCTTAGTAGCTTTTACAGCAGCCCCGTTATATGAGAAGTGTCTTTTAAGGTGAGATCTGGCTCTTTTCGATTGTTTGAAGAATAATAATAGAAATCTTTTGAAGAAGTATAAAGCACTTGTTGTGATACAGGTTACAGAAGTTGATCAGATTAAACAGTACAGTCTATAGGACTATTGGATAGAAGCAGGGACTATGCCGGTAAAATCTGGTGTTGACTATATCAACTGAAAAACGCAAAGCAGGAAAAGCATGACATGAGAAAAATAACACCGGTTATTTCTGAATGGATAGAAGAAAAGGAACGTCATTTTAGACGTTCCTTAGTCTGTGATATATTCAATTTTTTTATTCTATATAGTTTTTTTCGGAAATACAGTTGAAAGCACTAAGTTTTGCAGTGATGTACTTCTCATATATATAATAAAATAAAAATGCAAAAATGATTCCTATAACAGTATCGGTAATACGTAGTAAGATTGAAGACTGCAGTCCGTATAGCTGAGAAGCAATCATAAGTGCACCTAAACAGTTCATTGCGGTCTTGTATTTATAGTCTACACAAAATCCCAGACAAAACCCGCCAAGAGGTCCGATTAAGTTATGCAGCTGCGTCGGGAATAACCGGCATAGGAAATAGAACAGAATCGAACCGGCTATGACACCTATAAACCTTTGAACAAATCTTTCCTTTATTCTTGGGTTTTGGGAATACTCTGAGAGCAATGAACCACATGCAAAGGCTGCCCACATGAATCTTTCAATATGAAGCGCAAGACCCAGCGCTAAAATTGAACTTACACCGACAGCCATTCTGAGCATCCATTGATATTTAAAATGATTTATTTCTGCCTGTTTTATCTTTTCAACAAAGCGTACATTTCTGTTTTTATCTTTGTGTTTGGTATAAAAGATTAAGCCGCATATTAGAAGCCCTATGACAGTAAGATAAAATCTTTGGGTGAGAACCTGCCCGTAAACAGGATTGCCTGAAAGATAGATATAGGCAAAACTAAATAATCCGCCATTTCCCATTTCTGGTTTATCGCAGGTAATAAACAGAATTGCAAAAAATGATGTCAAATGAATAACAAAACTCAGCAAAGGCGAAGTTGAGTAAGCTATAACAGGCGAGACAAGCAGGATTAAAAAAACCAGACTTAACATCAACAGTTCATCTTTTATGCGATATCCGAAGTCAACAAATCTTACACCCAGCAAGATACAAAAGACAGCGACTGCCATAGGCGTGTTTTCGCTTCCAAATACAGAGGATAATGCGGAAATAAATACAACTGCAAATGCTACGATTAATATGGAACGTAAAAACATTCCTGTTCCCAATTTTAACTTTTCTTTTTTTGAGGAACTTTTTTTCATTAGATTCTTGATTATCTGCGGGTCAAGCTGAAGAATGTCATAGAATTTCATTTTCCTCTCCTTTATGCCAGTTATTATCAGTTATCAATTGATTAGCTTTCGAAATCAGCTGAAATAGTTCTTCAAATTCACTTCCCATTTGTCGGTATAAATCATAGAATTTCTGGAGCATGATTTGGAAATCATTTTGCAGAGCGTTTTTACCATCTTCAGTCAGATGAATGGTGTAACTCCTTTTATCTACTGAATTTTTCTGGCGCTGAATACAGCCCTTTTTATAAAGAACCTTTAAACATCTGCTGACTGCTTCTTTCTTCATTCCGCTTACTTTGCTCAGGTGTAAGGGAGTACAGTTGTCAGGGGTAAGGT
>CABSEO010000016.1 GCA_902476665.1 uncultured Emergencia sp. | reverse complement strand
CAGATCTGCTCCGGTATTCTCCAGGTCAATTTTTCCATATCCCTGCACCGCATCAGTATGAAAAACCGCCCGGCCTTTCATGGCTGCAATCTTTTTTATGGGCATTACGGTTCCCGTCTCATTATTTACGGCCATAACAGAAATCAGCGTTGTATCTTCATCAATGGCATCTGCAAGCTGCTCCATATTCAGATGACATTTTTCATCCACCCCGATATATTCTACCGTAAAGCCTTCTTGTTCCAGCACTTTACAGGCCTCAAGCACTGCCGGATGCTCCACTGTGGATGTGATGATTTTCTTTCCTTCCCTTCGTCTGGCATGGGCGATACCATAAAGAGTAGTGTTGTCACTTTCGGTACCCCCTGATGTAAATATTACCTCATCCTCCCCTGCACCCAATGTCTTTGCAATCGTTCTGCGGCTTTCCCGCACCAGCTTTTCAGATTTGAGTCCAAGAGAATGAAGAGAAGAAGGATTTCCAAAACTTTCCTCCATAACGTTCTTCATCATCTGAGTCACTTCATCATATTGTCTGGTAGTGGCACTGTTATCTAAATATATTAGCATTCTGTTCACCTGTATCACATTTATAATATCGTTAAGACAGCTGCTCCTTACTTTCTCGTCAGCCGTCTCTGTAACATTCCTATTTTATCATATTGCAATCTGTTTGACTATGTTTTTTTCTATTTTTGTATTGATGCATCATCCACCTGGAGAATGGGCCGGCACAAAGCAGATTCCAAAAAAGAGCCATAGTAAAATTCACTCTCCACCTGTCAAACCATGTAGCAAAACACCATATTCCGAAATTATCATATCCACCAAACGAGCTGACAAAATCGTCACCGATTCTCCCTATCAGCGGTCCGCAGACAGTCATGATCATACTCATAATGGTGGTTAAAAACAATGCCTGAAACAAAATGCCCGCGTTTTTTGTTTCTTCTTTACTGCAAAATTTCTTTAACAGTCTACTTACAACAGGCTTTGCCGCAAACTCACTGACCACCATAACACCTGCAATTTCCAGTGGATAATGAATCAGAATCTGAACTGCAGACTCTATGTTAAAACCGTTGATCTGAAACTTATTTACGCTGCACATAAACAGAATCATCGTGGCGCTCATTAAAAAGTTCATAAAAATCCCTGCTTTTCTCTCTTCTGTCATTTGAATTCTCCTTTTCACATAAAAAAACCGACCAAGCTGGACTTACGCCTGGTCGGCAACTCACTTATTTTAATTCATTTTATCAAATCTGAACTCAAAGTTCCAGATTTAAATTACAACATTGATCCATTTTTTACTATAAAACCTGCGATATTCCACAATCGCTTTTATCACATTCCCCATGGCTGCTACCGCAATGCAAAGATGCAGGGGCAGATGAAAGACAAGTACACTGATGTACGCCAGAATTACCTCTATCCCCAAATTACAGGACAGCTCTACTGCCATACAAAAAAGAGTATCTCCTCCCGCCCGAAGCAGTCCACACTGGACGGAATAGGCTACCATTCTAGGTATCAGGGTAAAGGCAAATACACCTAAAGCCAGCATCAGCATCTGCGTCGTATCTTCATCGAAATTATAAATTGCAGCAATCGGTTTTCGAAGCAGTAGAATCATAACAGTCATCATCACGTTCAGTGTCCACTGCACCCTCATATACTTCTTGCCATTTATAAATGCCGCTTCTGTCTGTTTTTGTCCCAGAGTCTGGCCTGTTAGAGCAGCAGAAGCATTTCCAATAGCAAATGCAGTACACTGGCACAAGGAACATAGCACATTGCTCACCTGCATTACAGCCAAAGCCTCCGCACTGATTTTTCCATAGGCTGCAAAAGTCAGGCTGACGCCCAGAGCCCATCCGCCTTCACTGATAACAACAGGCATAGCAGTCTTCATAACACGTTTAAACAAGGTTTTATCAAAGCCTTTGAATTCTGCAAGCTTACCGTGAAAAGGATGACTCTTAGAAAATGCCACATAAGAAACCAAGGCAGTCAATTCCAAAATACGTGCGATCAGCGTTGCTGCAGCAGCTCCTTGCACTCCCAGTTTCGGCATACCAAGATTACCATAGATCATCCCATAGTTCAGAATAGTATTAACAAGAATACAGCTGATGTTGATCAGGGTCGGTACCTTAAGCACCTGCACAGACCGAGAATTAAAAGATATGACAAAGCTGACAGCAACAGTAAGGTAAGTAAAAGAAGCAATTCTGATATATTGGACACCTAACCGAATGACCTCAGAATCTGTGGCAAACAGACCTATCAGCTTTGGCGCAAAAAGCTGTGCCAGGGTAAAGGTAAACAGTCCCAGTGTCAAGCCGGTACAGATATCCATTCCTATGATCTTTTTAATACTTCTGAAATCCTTCGCACCGAAATACTGTGCCAGCGGTACTGCAGCACCGCTGAACAGTCCGAAAAGAATCATTTCAAAGATACTGTAAATCTGGTTGGCAGATCCGACAGCGGCAAGAGGCAGAGGACCAAGCCTTCCAATCATAATATTATCGATCAGATTCAGGCTGACAGTAATAATATGCTGCACTGCAATAGGAAGTGCAAGCAGAATCAGTCTTTTGTAATAGGATGACTGTGGCTGCAGGGTATTTTCGTTTTCCATAGTTGCCTCACTGTTACAAAACCTCCCCAGAATCATCCGGGGAGGTTTGGAAATATCTATTTTGCATAATCAATGGCTCTGGTTTCTCTGACTACATTAACCTTGATCTGACCCGGATATTCCAGTTCAGATTCAATCTTCTTTGAAACCTCTCTTGCCAGCAGTACGATATCATCATCGTTCATTTCTTCCGGTTTTGCTATGATCCGGATTTCTCTGCCTGCCTGGATTGCAAAAGATCTCTCTACACCCGGTGTAGTATTTGCAATTTCTTCCAGCTTTTCAAGACGTTTGATATAAGCATCCAGAGTTTCTCTTCTAGCTCCCGGTCTTGCTGCGGAAAGAGCATCTGCTGCAGCAATCAGAACCGCCTCCAGACTCTTTGCCTCATAATCACCATGATGAGCAGCCATACCATTGATTACAGCTTCAGACTCCTTGTATTTTTTCAGAATCTGAATACCGATATCAACATGGGTTCCTTCATATTCGTGATCCAAAGCTTTACCAATATCATGCAGCAGACCTGCACGTTTTGCCAGCTTTGCATCCATACCCAGTTCTCCGGCCATCAAACCGGCAAGATGGGCTACCTCAATGGAATGTTTCAATACATTCTGTCCATATGAGGTTCTGTATTTCAATCTGCCAAGAAGTCTTACAAGCTCAGGGTGCAGATTATGAATTCCCACTTCAAAGGTTGCCTGTTCGCCCTCTTCCTTGATAATGGAATTAACCTCTTTCTCAGCTTTCTCCACCATCTCTTCGATTCTGGCAGGATGAATTCTGCCGTCGACAATCAATTTCTCCAGTGCGATTCTGGCAATCTCTCTTCTGACTGGATCAAATCCGGAAATAATCACAGCCTCCGGCGTATCATCAATGATCAGATCTACACCGGTAAGCGTTTCAATAGCCCTGATGTTACGACCTTCACGTCCGATGATTCTTCCCTTCATCTCGTCATTAGGAAGTGCTACAACGCTGACAGTGCTTTCCGCTACATGATCAGCCGCACATCTCTGAATTGCACCGGTGATGATTTCTTTTGCTTTCTTGTCCGCATCTTCTTTCGCCTTGGATTCAATATCCTTAATCATAACCGCAGCGTCATGTCTGACATCTTTTTCAATCTCGTCCAAAAGCAGAGCCTTTGCTTCTTCTGCAGTGAGACCGGAAATCTTCTCCAGTTCCGCCACCTGCTTTTCTAAAAACCCTTCCAGCTCTTTTTTCTTCTCTAAGATTTCCTGTTCGTGTTTTGTAATGCTCTCTTCTCTTTTTTCAATATTTTCCAGTTTGCGATCTACTGATTCTTCTTTCTGGATTAACCTTCTTTCTGAGCGCTGAATCTCAGCTCGTCTTTCTTTTACCTCCCGTTCCACATCAGTTCTCATGCGATGGGCTTCTTCTTTTGCTTCTAATGTTATCTCTTTCTTAATAGTTTCAGATTTGTTCTGGGCATCAAGAATCAGATTTCTGGCCTTTTGCTCGGCACTGCCGATAGCCTTTTCTCCGATGTTCTTTCTCAAAATATATCCGATGAGCAATCCTAATGCTAATACTATTACACAGATAATAATCCATATGATTGGAGACATTAAAGCACCTCCTTTTCTGTTGTTGTTTTATCGGCTGCCTGTAAAAAGCAGCCTGCCGGTTATTGTTACCGACGGGCATTTTCACCCTGTGCAAGAGCCGCAAAGCAGGAATCTCCCACAGGCAAAATGCCGAAAAATCAGGGCATGGCCCACATCAAACAGAGACCTAGACGATTCGGTCTCTATTATATCTTCAAGGTTTTCTGAATAAAAAAATCGCATTACATAATTAAATCTTGCTATATTCGCACAACATATATTATAATGTTGGAGACGACATTATGTCAAGAACAAGAGGGGAAAACTATGAACTATTTTTCAAATCTGATTAAAAACGTTGACAAAGTAATTATTGCAGTTGTCATTCTGCTTGCTGCCCTCAGTATTTTGATGATCGGAAGCACGCAGATTTCAAACGGCTTTTTCAGCCGGGAGGTGGTGGTTCAGATCGTCGCCTACAGTATCGGTCTCATTGCCGTTATCGTGATCCTGAATTTCAACTACAATATGTTTGCCGGGATGGAAAAGTACCTGTATATTCTATCTTTGATTCTGCTGTTTCTGGTTTATATCCCCGGACTCGGCATAGAACAGTTTGGTGCTCGTTCATGGATTGATCTGAAAGTTACCACAGTACAGCCATCAGAGTTTGTCAAAATCCTGTTTATTCTCATTATGGCAGGCTATCTGGATGAGCATAAGGATGATCTTTATAACTTCAAAGGACTTATAAAAGCCGGTATTGTAGCAGCGCCTATTATTATTATCGTACTGAAGGAGGATCTAGGCAGTGCTCTGGTGTTTTCCGTCGCATGGGCTGTTATGGTCTTTTTTGCAGGGATTGATCTGAAAGTTTTCGGTAAATTTTTTGCACTGGTTCTTGCCGCAGTTCCTGTTGCCTATGTTTTCATGGCAGACTATCAGAAGGAGCGTATCGAAGCCTTCCTTCACCCCGATAATCTGGCCCTGGAAGGCAACTATCAGGTTTATCAGTCTAAAGTGGCAATTGGATCAGGCGGCATTACCGGAAAAGGCCTTTTTAACGGAACTCAGAAAGAGCTGGATTTTATTCCGGTTCAGACCTCAGATTTTATCTTTTCTGTTATCGGAGAAGAGCTGGGTCTCATCGGTGGTCTTGCAGTTATCGGTTTATTTACCATCATGCTGGTTAGAATGGCTGGTATTGTTCGTGATTCTCTTGATTTTTACGGTGCTTTAGTAGTGGCAGGTGTCATTGGAATGTTCGCTTTCCAGATCTTTGAAAACATCGCCATGACCATGGGACTCATGCCTGTTACGGGAATCACTCTGCCGTTTCTCAGTTCCGGTGGTTCATCCATCATTTCTAATATGATTGCGCTGGGACTGGTTCTGGATGTAGGCATGAGAAGTAAAAGTATTAATTTCTAATAATAAAAGCTTCATTCTGATGCTGATAATTAACGTGGTAAAAATCCACCTTGCATTGTAAAAAGCGGATACATCAGTCTCCACAGGGAAACTATGTATCCGCTTTTCTTTTTGTACAGAATACTTTTGTCACATTGTCAGTTTTCGATAATCCGTTCTGTAATTTTCTCAAAATTCTTTTCGATATACGTGCCCTCTTTCAGCACAATGGGCACTCCCAGATTCATAGAGATCTGAATATTTTCATCCTCCTGTACCACGCCGGCAAGTGGAGGATGTATCATAGACGTAATCTCCCGAAGGCGCGGCATGTAGCCTGCAGTCATCAATTCTGCCACTACCTTGTTCAAAACCACATACCGATCTTTGATTCCCAGCGAAAGCAACTGCCGGTCTACTGTATCAGCATCACGAAGAGCCGAATACTCAGGCGTGGTTACAATCACAGCCGCATCAGCTCCTGCTGCAGACAGTACCAGACCATCGTCAATTCCTGATGGTGCATCAATAATCACATAATCATAGGTATTTTTCAGTTTTTCGCACAAAACCTTCAGATGCAAAGGTGTCAGTGTTCCGTCATCCCGTGAAGGAGAAGCTGCCATCAGATACAGTTCATCAAACCTCTTGTCGCGAATCAGCGCCTGTTTGATGCGGCATACACCGGTCAAAACATCGTATACATCATAAACCACATTGTTTTCCAGCCCCAGATACAGATCCAGATTACGAAGTCCCAAATCCAAATCCAGCAGGACCACTCTGGAACCACGCTTTGCTAAAGTAGCTCCAAAATTGACTGCAAACATGGATTTTCCTGTTCCGCCTTTTCCTGATGCTATTAAAAATGCTTTGCCCATTTCTTCCTCCAGTCAGTGCATTATTTTCTTCAATCTTTACTTTATTGAGCTCTGTTTTTTCCGTCCATATCTGTTTCTACAATCTTAACTTCTTCATCATCATCAAGATTCAGATAAGCTTCCAGAATATCTCTGGCTACCGGTGCGGCGTTGGACGAGTAACCACCGTCAATAATCATAACTGCTACTGCAATCTGCGGATCATCTGCAGGCGCCATGGCAATAGTCCAGGCCACATAATCATGCGTGTCTTTATAAGAGTCGATCATACTCTGAGTAATCTTATAGTTGCTGGCCTCGATCAGTGCATCATCAACGGTCTCATCTTCCGAAGGATAACGTTCCGGTTCCTCCTCCATCATCTGTTCCATCTGCGCTTTCACCTGTTTCCAGGTCACTGAAGTGCCAGCAGAAGAGTTCAGCTGACTCAGATGATTCTTCACATAGCTGACCTCGCTTTTTGGCTCTATGAGGGACTGGTTTTCCGCAGTACCGGTCTTACCTGCAACTTCCACAGGGAAATTGCCGAAAACTCCGGAAAGAGTACCACTTGTACAAACTCGCTTCATTCCCTTTACAACTGCTTCCACTGTACCGTCTTTCAGGTTGAGATCCACTGCTTTTTCCTTGACTGTGGTTCCTTCTCCTTCAACTCCCGCAACTATGCTGACCTGATTTCTCTTGCCTCCGTTGCCAAGAGTGGCCACATAATTTGCCATCTGCAGCGGCGTATAGGCATTATCACCCTGTCCGATAGCAAGATTGAACTGATCGCCGATGCCCCACTGTGCCTGATTATAATAGTCAAACTTAACTCTGGCTGCCACGGTTTCCAGCTGACTTTTTTTCACATCAGTCTGTTCATCCAGCATATCAATCAGTTCATCGTATTCCGGATTCTCTTCTGCCCAGCCTGCGATGGTATACAGATTTTCCTTCAGTCTCTCATAGTCATCGATAACTGACTTCGGAAAATATTTGCTTCTATTTTCATAAAGATATTCTCTGATACTCAGCTGCTGAAACTCCATCTTCTTTTCTGCCGATGGAGGATCTGCCACCGATTCTCCGATTTCAATCCCTGTTTCTTTGCCGAGACCGAACATTTCAGCAGTTTTCAGAAGATCATCAACGGTGAGCGTATAGCCCAAAGACTCTCCAGTATCCCAGTCTTTTCCCGTTGCAATATTGTAAAAATAGGTATTGCAGGAATTTCCGATTCCCCATTCCAGATTCTGGCTGCCATGACTGCCGCCATAGTCATTCCAAGCCGAACAGCCCCATTCTCTGTTTCCATACTCGATCATTCCGTCATCATAGATGGTTCTGTTTGGATCAAGCCCGGCCTCCAGTGCCGCTACTGCAGTAACCGGCTTGAACGTGGAACCTGGCTGGATGGCTGCTCTGGTAGCGTTGTTATAAAGCGGAAAAGGAGAAAAGGAATCATTAGGATTCTCCTGCTGTACCGATTCCCATGCCTTTTCAGATATTCCGGTGGCAAAAATATTAGGATCATAATCGGGATAGCTTGCCAGTGCAAGTACATCTCCTGTATCCGGTTCTATCACTGCCACTGCACCGCTCTTACCTGCGGCTGCATCTGCCAGAGATTCCTCTGCTACCTTTTGCAGATCAAGATCGATGGTCAGATAAACGTCCTTACCCTTTTCCGGCTCTGTTTCACTGATGGTCTCCACATATTCACCGCTGCTGTTGACGCGGATGACCGTCTCTCCCGGCGTTCCGTGCAGCTTTTCCTCCAGGGCGGATTCTATGCCGTCCTTACCTACCATATCACTGACACTGTATCCCTTTTTATCGACGTAATACTCCGATTCACTTTCTGAAATAGCACCCAGATATCCCAGAATATGGCTTGCAGTGCTTCCCTCCGGATAATAGCGCTCACTTTCAGAAATGATTTCCACCCCAGCGATATTGGACTCTTCAATGTATGCAATCGTTTTGTCACTGATATCAGAAGCAACTTTGATAGGACGGTATCTGGTAAAACCGTTAGTTGCGATTTCATTTCTGATAATGAAAATCTTTCTGGCTTCTTTATCAGACAGTTTCGGATCAATCTCATATTTTTCACGAAGAGCATCGAAACACTCTTCAGCTGTCATTTTTCCGTTCAGCTCATCCTCATAAGAACTGAATTTCCCGAAGAAAAGTTCCAATTCTTCATCATAGGTATAGACCATGCTGTCTACGTCAATCGGAATATCCAGCTTATACTTTTCCTCCAGAGTTTCCATGGAGTCAAATCTGGCTGATTGCCCGGAATCTAATCCGTATTTATTGCAGAGGATTTCAAAAACTTCTTTTGCTGTCAGCGTTTCGTCAAATCCCTGTTTGCGCAGCCATTTCTTGATCTGTTCCTTATAAGTATAATAGAATTCCCCGTTTTTATCGATCTTAATAGGGAAGTTATCAGTATACTCGTCTCCATTATCTATCAGAATATTAATTAGTTCCAGCGCAGAATCGTTGATCTCTTCCGTTGTCAGTGAGCTTACATTGAAATTCACCGTAAAAACCTGCTTATTGCCTGCAAGCAGCTCTCCGTCCCGATCGTAGATATTACCGCGAGGGGCCGATGTGGTAACGGTCTTAGTGTTCTGTGCAGAAGCCTCCGCAGTCCAGGTTTCATTCTGCAGAATCGTAATGACGAACAGCCGTATTCCTAAAATCCCCATGAAGATGATCAGCGCCACCACCATTTGCTGGTATCTGGTATGCGATAATTTTAATTTTTTATTCATCTGAAATACCTGTCTCTCCTGTGTTTTATAACCCTTTTAATCAGAATGAAGTACAATGTCATACATACTGCACAGTTAAAAAGAAACTGCAGCGGCAAAGACTTCATCGCGTACAGATAGCTGTAAGGACTGCCTAAAACTACATAAACACCCCAAAAAACCGTCGCATACAGCCATGTAGAAAGCAGCGCTGTTATCAGCGCATTGAAAAAGTTCTCAATATTGAAAAATTCTCTAAGCACAAGAATTCCGATGCCTGTCACCATCAGTGCCAGAACACCCGGTCCTGTGTACATCCCGTAAATCATGTCATACAGGAGACCGAAAATAAACCCGAACAAAATTCCCGGCAGTGTTTCTTCATAAAGAAATGTCAGCATCACCGTCAGGCAGAGAATCAGGTTCACATGCCCTCCGAAAACGGGGATCAGATTCTGTAAAAACGGCTGCAGAAAAAAAGCCGCCAGATACATCAGAAAGCCTGTCCTGTTCTTCATAGGATCACCGATACTTTCTGCAGAGACTTAAAGCTGACAGAAGGCTTGATATCCACATACTGTAGCTGCTCGTTGCTATCGTATCTTACTTTGGTGATCCTTCCGATTTCAATACCCGCAGGGAAAAGTCCCATGCCCGAAGTCACCAGTTTATCTCCCTCGCTGACCTTGGCATTACTGTCCAGCATAAATCCGCTGAGGGTTCCGTCGGATGATCCTTCCACAACACCGATTAGTTTCAGATTGCCGGAAAGCTTAAAAGTAATTTTGCTGGATTCATCAATGATGGAAACAACCTTGGCCCAGCCTTTTCCTACAGACTGAATTCTGCCGACAAGGCCATCGCCACAGATTACCACATCGTCCTTCTCCACACCTGCTTCAGTGCCCACGTTGATGGTAAACAGATTCATCCAGTTTGTGCCGTCCATGGATACTACATCTGCAGATACAATATCATCAATGCCTTTCACACTATTGTAGTTCAGGACTTTTGACAGTTCTTTCAGTTCTTTCAGCTCGTTGGCTGAAAGAGTGAGACTTGTCACCTGCTGCTTCAGCTTCTCATTTTCTTCTTTTAAAGCTTCATTTTCCTTCTGAATTTCCTTATAAGAAAACAGTCCGGAAATATTATCGGAAATTCCCCCTGCTACGCCGGAAATCGGCTTTTCTACAGTCGTCAGTACCGAAGTAAAAAATCTGCTCACAAAATTACCGGAACCTCCCGAAGCCGCAGATGCCAGAAGCACCGTAAGACTAAGCAGAATGACTGCCAGTAGAAAACTGATAAGTTTATGATTTTTAATCCACTTCATACCCTGTTATCCCTATCTTCTTTTTATGCTGCTCGCATAAATCTTCAGTTTCTCAATATCGTTGAGGCTCATGCCTGTACCCAGCGCAACTGCCTCAAAAGCATTTTCCGCAATGCGGGCCTTCATGCCAGTGCGCTTTTCGATCACTGCGCCCAGATTATGAATCATGCCGCCGCCTCCGGAAAGCACAATACCGTCTGATGCAATATCTGCCGCAATTTCAGGCGGAGCCTTCTCTATAGTAGCTTTTACACCATCGACAATAATATCCACAGATTCCTGCAGTGCCATCATAATATCCCTGTTAGACACTTCCAGTGTTTTAGGAAGCCCGGAAATGATATCTCTGCCGCTGGCGCTGACGCAGGTAATAATCTCATCTCCGTTTTCATCCAGATCCAGACATGCAGAGCCTACTTGAATCTTCAGATATTCAGCAGTCTTTTCGCCAATCAGCAAGGCATGTCTTTTTCTCATATACTGGATAATGGCATCGTTGAATTTATCTCCCGCATGGCGAATAGAAGAGCTTGCTACAATACCGCCTAAAGCGATTATCGCGATATCCGTCGTACCTCCCCCGATATCTGCAATCATGCAGGCTGTAGAGCTGTCCACATCGAGCCCTGCACCAATGGCCGCCGCCATAGGTTCTTCCAGAATATAGACTTCAGAAGCCCCCATCTGTCTTACTACTTCTTCAACAGCTCTTTTTTCTACTTCTGTAACGCCGCTTGGCACTCCGACTACAACTCTGAAATTTTTGATTTTATTGCCTGACACTGCTTTTTCGATAAAGGCCTTCAGCATGTCCGCAGTTCTGTCAAAGTCAGAAATTACGCCATCCTGCAAAGGTCTGACAACACTGATGTTGGAAGGTGCTTTGCCGATCATGTCTTTCGCCTCGAACCCTACCGCCAGGGTCACCCCTCTCCGGTTATCCATAGCAATAACGGAAGGTTCATTGAGCACGATACCGCTGTCTTTAATATAAATCAGCGTGTTAGCGGTTCCTAAGTCAATTCCCATATCCTTTGCTGCAAAAAAGTTAAACATCGTGTATTACCTCCAAAATTTTTCACATAACTACTCTATCAAACCCATAGTCCTGAAGCTGGAAAACCGTCCATCACCTATAATAATATGATCAAGAACACTGATACCTAAAAGTTCTCCCGCTTCACATAGCCGTCTGGTCGTATCAATGTCCTGCCGACTGGGAGACGGATCTCCACTGGGGTGGTTATGAACAAAGATGATTGCGGCCGCGCTCTTCCTGATAGCTTTCTGAAAGACCTCTCTTGGATGTATCACAGTACTGGAAAGCTCCCCCACCGAAACATTGTCCACTGTAATCAGTTCTCCTTTGGAATTGAGCAGAACACATTTAAAATGTTCTTTCTTCAGATATCGAAGTTCTTCCATAAACAGACGAGCAACATCATCGCTGGAAGTAATACGGAGTTTCTCATCCCGAGTGCCTCCGGCAATTCGTTTTCCCAGCTCCACGGCTGCCAGAAGACTGCATGCCTTAACCTGACCAATTCCTTCAATTGCCAGCAGATCTTCGACAGCACAGCCGCCCAGTCCTGAAAGTCCTCCCGGCAAAGCAGATAAAATCTGTTCGCCTAGCCCGATGGCTGACTGGTTCTTCAAACCGGTATGCAAAATCAGCGCAAGCAGCTCGGAATTTGACAACCGCTCTATCCCCTGACTCAGGGCTTTTTCCACAGGTCTTTCATTCTTCGGTAATGATTTTATTTGCATACGAAAATCCTTTCTTGTTTTTTCCAAACGGAAACCTGCAGGTACTTTCACAATATGCCGATAAAATCCACCGAAATCACATATAGCTCAATTTTCATTAAATCGCAAAATATCACGTTAAATTATATCATTTTTTTGTTTTTCTTACAAGCCAAAAGCCCTTATATTTTTATGAAAGCCGGGCAAAATATTTGTTGTACACCATTGCAAGCATTAGGAGGTAAAAACTATGAACAACAACTGTAACCAGAAAATCAACTGCACCGTGGTACAGTGCAGACACATCGCTTCTGATGGAAATCACTGCTCTCTGGATGCTATCACTGTAGGCACCCACGAAGCAAATCCTACTCAGTGCCAGTGCACTGACTGTATGTCTTTCCAGGTTAAATAGGTCCAGGCATATTTTCAGGTAGCCATGCACTAAGCCCCCCTTTTCGCATATAGTGAAGATTGAAGAGGGGGTTACATATATGAGCAGTTCTTTTCCGCTGCCACTTTCAGAAAACGAAGAAAAAAAATACGTGGAACTGATGGAAGCAGGCGACCCCTGCGCACGGGATATTCTAATCGAAAGAAACCTTCGTCTAGTGGCTCATATTGCCAGGAAATACACCGGGACGACATCCTCAGGAGAGGATCTGATATCAATCGGTACCATCGGCCTAATCAAAGCAGTCAATACTTATACCAGTAAAAAAGCTGCCAGGCTAGCCACCTATGCTGCCAGGTGTATTGAAAACGAAATCCTCATGAGCATCAGAACTTCAAAGAAAAACAAACAGGAAGTATCTATCAGTCTGCCCATCGGCACCGACAAGGATGGCAATGAAATCAGCCTGAACGATATTCTCGGCACTGAGCCTGATGAAATCATCGATAATCTGGATTTGAAATTTCAGGTGCAGGCTCTGTATCAAATCATAAACCGGGTGCTTACACCCAGAGAAAAAGAAATTATCTATCTCAGGTATGGCCTCTTGGGAAGAGAACCGAAAACACAGCGAGAAATCGCTGCGACGATGAACATCAGCCGTTCCTATGTTTCCAGAATCGAGAAAAAAGCTCTGGAAAAGCTGCGGAACGGTCTGAGCCAGTAACACCAGTCAATAAAGAGAATTGACAATTTCTTCAAAAACAGGAAGTGCAGAACTGCTTCCTGTTTTTCCGTTTTCTGCGACCACAGTCACTGTATATTCTGGATCCTCAGCAGGAAAATACCCGGTAAACCAGCCATGTACTGTATAATCTTTTCCTTCTCCCGATTCTGCAGAACCCGTTTTTCCGGCAGCACTGACATGAAGGTTCGCTGAAGAGCCAGTGCCTTCTTCGCAGACTTTCTCCATCATAATACCAACCCTGCGTGCCGTGGTTTCAGTCAGAACCCGCTTCCCCTGTGCCTGACTCTTCTCTTCTCTCATTGTGACAGCTATCTCATGATCAATGCCGCCACAGGCGATAATATTAGTCATTCTGGCAATCTGAACAGGAGTTGTCAACAGGCTGCCCTGCCCTATTGCCAGATTGGACAGGCCACTGTAAACCCGCTCCTCCTTC
>CABSEO010000015.1 GCA_902476665.1 uncultured Emergencia sp. | reverse complement strand
GGCCGGGGCACATTCCTGCCAATACCGTCTGCAGTGAAATGATAAGCGCCTGCGATCTGCTCCCGACGATCCTTAAGCTGACGGGACTTTCCGATAAGCAGCCTACGGGACTTCCCGGAAGAAGCTTTACAGAGCTTTTAAAAGGCGAGCAGAAGGAGCACCGCGACGAGGTTGTGATCTTCGACGAATACGGACCTGTCCGCATGATCCGGACGAAAGAATGGAAATATGTGCACCGGTATCCCTATGGAAAACATGAGCTGTATCACCTCGTGGACGATCCGGGAGAAGAGAAGAATCTGTACGGTTTACCGGAATATAAAAAACTGGTAACTCAATTAAAGGGCAGGATGGAAAAATGGTTCTGCACCTATTCCGACCCGGCCATCGACGGCGTGCGCTCCGCGGTCAACGGCTCCGGACAGCTCTGCCGCCCGGGTGTGTATGCAATCTATGAGGATCCCTTTGCACCAAAGGGCGTGGAATGATTATTCTCAAAAGTTTATGAAATAGCTATAAAAATAGGTTGTATTTATCCTATAATATGCATATAATATAAGCGAAAGTGAGGTGCATATTATGACAGTTGATACAAATACAATGATTTCTATCACAGAAGCTAATCAGAATTTTTCAAAGGTTGCCAGAGTTGTTGATGAACATGGCACAGCAGTTATCCTTAAAAACAATGTACCAAGATATCTTGTGATTGACTTTAGCAAAGCGGAGCAGGAAAAAATAGCATCTACAGAGGATGTATTTGCTATATCAGAACGTCTTATGAAGCAGAATATGAAGGCTTACGAGGTGCTTGCCAAATGATAAGATTGAGCAAAGAGCAGGTCATTTTACTTCATGAGCGACTGATTGAAGCTACTGGCGGTAGTAATGGCATTCGTGATGGTGGGATGTTGGATTCAGCACTGGCTAATCCATTTCAGTCATTTGGAGACAAAGAATTATATCCAAGTGTACAGGCAAAAGCAGCACAGCTTTGCTTTGGAATTGTAAAGAACCATCCTATGGTTGATGGAAACAAAAGATTAGGTACACATGTAATGTTAGTGTTCTTGGCATTAAATGGTTATGAGCTTTCCTATACGCAGAAGGAGCTGAGTGACGCTATCCTAGATTTGGCATCGGGCAAAACAGGTGCGGAGGATATATTGCGATGGATTATAAGCCATCAAAAGTAATGCACGAGACTATGATATACAGTTAAGACAAGGCCGGTCAGGGAAAGATTCTCTGACCGGCCTTTTGCAAGTTCATTCATCAGTCGGATGGTTGCCTGTGTCTTTTCAAAATCCTGCATATCGAGAATTTCATATCTGCCGTGTCCGTTCTTTGTCAGAAAAACCGGAGCACCAACAGCTGCATCACGCAGCACAGTTACGCAGACGGCCGGCGGCAGGGAAATACAGGCACAGCAAAATGCACAAAAGTCCTGAAAACAATATAAAAAATATGAGATGTGATACTAGAAATGTTATCTTTAACATATTAGGATGATAGGAAATGAATGAAATACAAAAAAATATGCGGTAAAACAAATGCATATATGCTCAATAACGATATTTGTGAAAAGTTCTTAAATTTTTAATATAAATCTGAAATATTCAATATGCCGATGCTATTGCCTTTGCACAGAAAAAAATCTACAATTTAGTTAAATTGAAATTAAGGTATAAAAACCATTGTGAAACAGAAGGAACAAAACAGGGGGAAAGGAAAATCGGTATGTGGAAAGCGGCAATATCACCAGAGAAACGGAAAAAAATAAAAAGATCTGTCAGCTTTTTTCTGAGCTTACTTTTGATACTGGAAATGGTATCGGGAACTGGCATGTTTGCAGAAGGAAACAGAGTCAAAGCGAAGGAAGAAACTCCATATGCCGTATACCTGGATCTTTCAGGCAGCAGCACAGCAGAGGCGCTGGCATCCAAAGGGATCTATGCATACGCTTATGACGATGCAGCAGAGGCAGAAGCTGCAGAGCCGGTGAAGCTGGAAAAGACAGAGGGACAGCAGGAGATCTGGCAGCTGGGTCTGACCCGGAAATATGAGCATGTGGTATTTTGCCAGGGACAGAAAAAAGAAAACAAAAACACCACAGGGGAGCTTACGATAGACTGGTCCTTACAGGCACCCTGCTATCGGCTTCAGGGAGAAGACCTGACCGGGACAGGCAGCTTTTACGGACTGTATACCGTATATTTTGATGGAAGCCAGTACAGCGAGTTCTGTAAAAACGGTGTCAGCGTCTATGCATATGATTCGGAAGAAAACAGTGCAGCGGACGAACCTGTTGAGATGAAGCCCTCTGATAAGGGGAATGGAATTTACGAATACTGTCTGGACAGACCTTATGAATATATCGCCTTTATGGCCGGGACAGACGGATGGGATTATACGGAAGCGACCACACCGGTTTATACGGAATGGGACTTCCAGGATCCCTGCTTTGTACTGGAGAAGGTAGACGGAGAAGAATCCACAGGCAGCTGGGTAAACCTTCATTATATGATTTATTTCGATGCATCGAAGATCAAAGAGGATCCGGAGTTCTTAAAGTCTGGCGTATCCCTTTATGCCTGGACAGAGCAGGAGGGCGACAGACAGGAGCTTTCTGCAGAGCCGGTTCGGATGATTGCGTCTACGAAAGGCGAGGATATTTATCAGTACACCCTGGATCAGGCATATGACCATGTGCAGTTTTTCCTGGGCACCTCCTTTGATGCAGCCATCCAAACAGATGTCATCGAAATTGACTGGAACAGTCTGGCAGCACCCTGCTATCAGATGACCATCGAAAGAATCGAAGCGGAAACAGAAACCGAGACGCAGACCGAAACAGAGACTGAGACGGAAACGGAAACCGAGACGCAGACCGAGACAGAAACACAGACGGAAACCGAAACACAGACAAAGACAGAAAACGAGTCTGAAACAGAAAACAGATTCCAGACGGAGACTGCTACAGAAACCCATACTACAGTAGAAACCGAGACCAAAGCAGATCCTAAACCGGAAACCGAGACTGGCACAGAGACAAGCTATGAAACGGAAAACAATGTGCCCTCTGCACTGGAAACAGAAAACGACGCTGCAGGCTCCGAAGGAAATACTCCGGACAGCGATCCGGCAGCAGAAGCTGCTTGGGAGCAGGAGGCAAGGTGCGAGACCTGTTTTTTTCACCTGGAGGTGCTGAGCGAAACGGTTGAGGCAAAGACCGTAGAAACCCTGGAACGGGGAACCGAGCCTGCCACAGAAGGCTCCAAACAGGAAAATACAGAAGAAAACAACAGAGAAACTGCATCGGAAAGCAAGCAGACGGAGGAAGAGACCAAACAGACCGAAACAACAGAAACCGGCACAGAGGATGCCAGCAAAGAGAAAGCTCATTCCAAGGAAACTGCCGAAAAGGAAACAACAGAAGAAATCCAGCAGGACGGAAGTCTGTACGACATGGGCGGCGAAATGAGAAAAGCCAGCCGTGTGGCGAAGGTTGGACTCAGAAAGGCAGCAGGAGGACTGGATTCTAACTATGTATATCTTGATACGGAAGAAATGAATTTGAATTCCAATGCGAATTGGAGTACAGCAAGTCAGATATATCTTTTTAAGTTAAACGACGGGATCAATTTTACACTAGGAAAAGAAGTTGAAATTAATGGCAAGAAATATTGGAGATGGCAAGTTGATGGCAACACCAATCAATTTGGATTTTCCTTTACAAATAACTGGGGGGAAATTGATAATACAAATTACTACAGAACGGTATTGGCAAGTGTAATTTTTTCACAAGCTGGCGGAAAGGTCTTTGCAAGTGATGGTAAAGCGTCAGAGCTAATTCATAATCAAGAAGTCTACGCCCTCAAAGACATCACTGCAGAAATTGCCAACAAGATGCCTTTATATTTCTATGACTTTACAGGTAATGTCACAGCGTCGGTAAAGGTAGTCTATTCGTCAGACAGCAGCTTCTCTACGGAAACAGCAGGGGCGACGAAATCAGTTGAGATGAATCGCGTTGATGGTTTTCCGAATCTCTATACAGTAGAACTGAAAAAGGAGGAAATTGAAACAAAGCCCTATGTGAAGTTTACAGATGGATCCGGAAATCCGCTGGGAGAGATTTACTATTTCGGACAAGACAGTACCAAGGCAGGTGCTGACGCAGTTTCCGTAACCTATAAAGCGGGTTCTGTGGATACCTTCCTGTATGGAGCTACTGAGCTGAAAAATGTCGATGGAACAACTACTACTATAAGCGGCTGGGGCACAACACCGGGTAATGAGAGTCTGAAAGACAAAACCCTCTATTTTGATAATCTGCATTTTCCGGTAGACGCAAAAGAGGGAAGTCAGAAAGTAACCCTGCAGATTGGAACAGAGAGTGCGGAGGATCTGATACCGGATCCGCAGTTTAAAGACAGCTTATATAGCTATAAGTTTATGGAAGATACACTCCAGCAGACTGTTTTCACAGTAAAGGATCCCAAGGGCAATATCTATCATTTCTTCTGGACAGATCTGGACTGTAACCTGCTTCAGGTGACGGAGGACAACATAGCAAATGTCACAGGCGAATATGGATATGGGAATAAGATTTATTTTGACGCAACCTATTCAAAGCTGAATACACCGGATGGACCTACATATAATGGAACAAATTCCATTCCGGCAAGTGACGATGAGAAGGTTTATTTTTATGCATGGAGCACAAAGGATTCTAGTAAAAAACGTTATGGAGCGATGATAAAAGCAAAGCCCCACGAAAAGGATGGACAGACCTGGAACGATGTGTGGTATGTGCGGATTCCGGAAGAAGATGAAATTAATCAGATTATTTTCTCTGATGTTCCATTAAAAAATCGTGATGAAGATGGGCAAAAGTATGCTGGAAGAACAGATGCTCTGACGATTCCAGATACGAAAGCGTGTGGAGGAAAACCCTGTTTCTATGCGGATGCCGGTGATACTGCGGTATACGAGCAGAAATATAGAGACGGTTACTGGGCTGAAGCATATACGATTCGGGATGCAGAGAAGTATAAGAACAGCGATGTAGTTAATATTCAGGAGAAGCCTTCGTCGATAGAGAAGGATACCCTGTATGTAGATTCTACCTTCTATGACTACTACACGGATTATGAATTGAACGGTAATAATCGGGATACCTATCCGGGTGTGAATGAAGCATCTCAGCGCAACTGGGTCACATTCCGGCAGTTTGATCAGGCGTTGAGTGATTATTATCGAGAGAAGAATGTTTCTATTCCGATCTATACAGGCCATTTTCAGCCGAGTATTAATGACTGGGGGTTCCAGTTCAAGGATATCAATGGCACATTGAAGCTATATGGAAGTGATGACCATAATAAATTCTTTTCCACAAACAACTCTTCTATTGACGTGGATGGATACGATGGAAAATATGAATTTGCAGCACAGGGTCTTGTAAGCTCTACGCTGACGAATGGAGTATTGAAGACTGCAAAGGGGGAATGTGCAGAGCCCCATTTTGATGAAGCATTTTTACTGGGAAAGAACAGCAAAAATGCTGTCCTGGGTGAGGTTTATCATAATGTATCATTCCCGTTTAAAAAGAAAAAGGATACTCATGGAGTAGACTATTGGTGGTTTGACAGTAGCCAAACGACACTTGCGATGCAAAAGGATCCATCCACCAGGGAATATTACCTGAAGAATACAGGAAACCAAGACTGGGCGCAAAATGTAAACAGTAACGGAACCAATGTTGGAGATAAAGTATCAACTACCTATGGTTTTTTCCCGTTTAACGAAAACACTACTCCGACAAGCGGGAAAAATTATAACTATGGATTTGGTACAAAATTAGAGATTAAATTCCGTCTGACAGAGGATGGAATGGTTCTGGGAAATGACGAAAATGTGCCGATTATCTTTGCATTTTCCGGAGATGATGATGTATGGGTATTTATTGATGGAAAACTGGCACTGGATGTTGGCGGAGCCCATGGAAAGGTGACAGGAACGCTGGACTTTAAAAATCGGGAGGCAATAGTAAGTAAGGTAAAGAAAAGTGCGGCAGGAGGAGATGCAGGAAAAGAAGGAAAAGGAGAAGGTGGCAAAAAAACAACAAAATTCGAATTGACGGGCAGCAACGAAGCCGAGCATACCCTTACCATGTTTTATATGGAACGCGGTATGTGGGAATCTAATATGATGATTGCCTTCAACTTCCCGGATGATAACGAGTTTGCAGTAGAAAAGCAGGTAGATAAAAGTGAGGTAAATCCCCTGTTTGCCGATTCCTTTGAGGATGCCTCCATATTCCCCTTTACGATCAAAAATCAGGCGACACACTATGGAACAAAGGAAGCAGGAAGTGGAGCAACGGTAGTAACAAGGAAATTTAACAGCTTTGACAGCGGTTCACCAGAATTGACGAAAGGCAGCTCGGATATTACATTTGAGCGGCTGGAGAGTATACCTGATCAATCTGATCAAAACGGTGTTGCACACTGGTATGCACCGGTAGAGGATACGACCGGAGAGCACAAAAACTCGAGATTTGGTATTATCCCATATCAGTCAGATGGACCTCTGGTTACGTCAGCGGCGAATAAGTATCTGGATTTCAAGCTATATTATGATTATGACGACACTCCAACAGCGAAATGTATTTATCTGGAGCTGGAGGATGCAAGTCGGAAGAAGATCGGAGACTTGTTATCCGGAAAGCTATACGGAAACACAATCCTTAAGGAAAAAACATGGAATACTCTGACCGTTGACTTAAGCAAATTAAGTGGAGCACCTGATTTTAACTATAGCCAGATAAAATCCATCAAATTTAATTACAGCTATCCCAGAGACATATATCTGGATGACTTTGTATTCCGATCCGGCGTGCAGGTAACGCAGCATATCGGATTTGAGGTAGATCAGAGTCAGATTCCGGATTATGGTTCTGCTACATCCGGAAAACTGGAGAAGCCAGAGGGCGCAGTCTATTCTCTGAGCGATTCCTCCAATACAGATACCGGCGTAATTGGAGAAAATAGAACCTTTGTACTGGCGGATGGTCAGACCGCAACCTTCCGAAATCAGTTCCGCCGCGGCAGCTACATTTCCGTGAAGGAGGAAATAGATTCTTCTGCATTTGAAACGAGCTGGAGCCTGTATGAAAACGGACATATAGTAGACAAGGTAACCAAAACGGAAAACATAACGACGGTAGAGATTCCATCAGAGCAAAAGGTTTCCAACGTACCCGGAACGCAGATCAAGGATGGCAGAAAAGAGGTATGTACGGATGAGAATAAAAACCAAGGATATACTTCAACGCATTTTGCGAAAGAAGAGGGTGAAGAAACTGAAAACGCCATCGTGTTCCGCTCCTACGATAATCCGGATAATGAAACCGGTGTTACAAAATTAAAGGCGGTATTTGTAAATAAAGTCAAGGTTGGTTCCCTTACGATCCGAAAGGAGAAGACAAAGGATTCAAATGATCTGACCGGAACCTATCGCTTTCAGATTAAATTCACAAATGTCGCAGGAATGTCACTGGAAAAGGGAGATTCCATTACGACAGACTGGATCTCATTAAAGCAGGGAGAATCCTATACGATTTCAGGAATTCCCATTGGAACAGATTATGAGATTACAGAAGAAAAACCGACAGATGGATCTTTCCTGAAGAAGGTTCTGATCAATGACACGGAAGCATCCTTAAATGTAGAGAAGGGCTCCGTAAACGGTACCATTACAACAGGAACAGCAGATACTGTCGTGAGATTTCAAAATAATAACAAACCGACCGGCAACATCGCTGTAACTAAAAAATGGGAAAAGACAGATGGCACACCGATTATAGATCTGAAACAGCTTCCGAAGAGTATTTACCTGCAGCTGCAGAGAAAAGAGAAAGGTCAAGAAGATACTGAGTGGAAAGCAGTTGACTATCCCGGCAATATCGGTCCAGAAAAAAAATGGGTTGAAGTTACTCCCAAGTATAGTGGTTCATCCTACGTTTGGTCTTATTCCTTTATGGATCTGGAACAATATGTGGACAGCACAGTAGATCCTAAAGTCCGGTGGATCTATCGGGTTATGGAGGTGAATACCGACGGAAATGTGATTGCTTCCGACGGGACATACACTGTGGATGGAAAAACCTATCGAGTGACCTATTCCATGGATGCTTCGGCAGGCACAGCAACAGATCCGACAAAAACAGACATTGAACTTGCAGATTTTGCAACAGCCGATGGCAAGCAGCCGACGGTGAATATGACAGTGACTAATACCTATTTGGAAGAGCTGAACCTGAAAATTACGAAAAAGGGTAAAAACACAACGGACGAATCGCTTTCCGGAGTAGAGTTTAAGCTGGAGAAGAAGGATTCGACTGGAACGTGGTTTGAACAAATCGGTAGTCCGAAAACAACGGATAACAACGGCATTGCCACCTTTGAAAAGCTCGGTCAGGGAACCTATAGACTGAGAGAAACAAAGGCTGCAAAGGACTACAACCTGCTGAGTGATTCGATCTTAATTGAGATTGATACATCGAATCAGGTGAAATGGAGGATGGAGAAGGAAACAGATAAACCCTGGAAGGAAATAACTATAGAGGGAGACAATGTAATTCCTCTCACCATCTACAACACAAAGCAGCTGATCCTTCCTGCAACAGGAGGATCCGGGTTTGGATTGGTTACTATGGGAGGCATTGCGCTGATGGCGCAGGCAATCCTTATGGGTACATACTTCACGCTGCAATGCAGAAAGGGGGACGATAAGCTTCGTAAAAAGAGATAGTACCCCCAAAGGTATGAAACACAGGCTGTTGGAGCAGGGGCTTATGTCCGGCAGCTTCATAAGGAGAAAACCTTAGAAACAAAGTACGGAGCCAAACGTACAAAGCAGGAGAAGTAAAAAATATTTCGGCTGTCCCAAACACAAAAGGACAGCCGGACAAAAAAGGAGAATGCAACAATGAAGAGAATGAAAAAGCTTCTGACAGGGCTCCTGACCCTGGCGATGACATTGTCAATGATGACAATGACGGCATTTGCTGCTGAAGGCAGTGGGACTACTGCAACGACCAAAATGCCGACGATTGATACGGAAAGAACAGGTTCGATTAAGATTCATAAGTATGAATACAATGGAGAAGATGGGGGAACAGGAACTGGCAATGCTGATGATACTATTCCGGACGGCGCGACGCCATTGGCTGGTGTAGAGTATACTGTATGGAAAATCTCGGATTTAACTAATTACTATGAATATAATTCAACTGAAAAGTTGCCAAAAGCAACTGATTTTACAGTTGAGAAGGATGGTTCATCTTGGAAGCTGAAAAAAAATGGTACTCTTGATGGTACTTTAATTGGTTCTCAAACAACTGGTGCAACAGGGGTTGTTACGTTTGGAGGCTTGGCTGTAGGAATTTATTATGTAAATGAGACCAAGGCACCAGATAAGGTGTATAGTCCTGTCGCTGCTTCTCAGGGTGCAGGTTTTCTGGTATCAATTCCTATGACGAATCCTAAAAATAATGACGAATGGCTTTATGACGTAAATGTGTTCCCCAAGAATAAAACAGCTTCCGGTGGAGTGATTTTGACTAAACAGGGAAAGTGTGGGACAGAAGAAAGCGTTTTAGAAGGTGCAGAATTTGTTTTGCAGAAAAAGTTTGATGATGGCTGGAAATATGTGAAGAAAGATACTACAGATGGTAGTTGGAAATATGATGTTGCAACGAAACCCACAACCAGCGCTAATGGAATTTTGAAAACAGATGCAAGCGGAACAATTACGGTTACAGATCTTGCACATGGAACATATCGCTTTTTAGAGGTTGATTCAACAGATGATCCGGGAAATAGAGGATATATAATTGATGAAACTAAAGAATATGAGTTTACAGTAAATACTGATGGAAAAATTGTATGGGCTGCAGCTGCAGAAGGGACAAAGGTGAATGGCACTACGAATAGTGCGGCAACCATTACAATTGTGAACCACAAACCTAATGTAGAAAAGGATGTAAAAGACAGAACTGATGGCACTTGGGGAAAAGATTCCGATTACAGTGTTGGAGACACAATTCCTTACAGAGTTACGGTAGACGTTCCTGAGAATATTACAGAACTGAAAACCTTTACATTAACGGATACACCTACAAATCAGGAATATCAGTCAGGTACATTAAAAATTTATTCGGATGAAGCTTTTCATAATCAGATTTTGGATACTTATGTAGGAACTGCGGATGGTGACGGCTGGAAAATCGAATTTACCCCTGCTGACTTAGAGGGCTACAAAGGAAGTAAAATCTACATTACCTTTGATATGAAATTAAAAAAAAATGCAGTAACTGTAGGACCCAACGGTAATACGAACAAAATCAACCTGGATTACTCCAACAAAATTTTGCCGGCAACGGATCCCAATCATAGCAATCCTGGAACAGATGAAATCATAAAAGAAACCACTGTTTACACGTTTGAAATCGCTGTAGAAAAAGTAGATGCAAGTAATGAAGCAACGAAGTTGGAGGGAGTAACCTTTGATCTCTACAGAGAATTGGATCCTGCTGCCACCGGAGAGGGTGTATTAACTGATCCTGTAAAAGGATTAACTGGAAAGTTTAAAAAGGTAAAAGAAGATTTAACAACAGGAACGGATGGCACAATCTCCGTATCCGGTCTTGCTAACGGTCACTACTGGCTTGTTGAGACAAAGACAAAAGAAGGTTACAACCTGTTAAAAAAACCGGTTGAAGTAAAGATTGCAGCGACATACTCAGAAACAGAGGAGACTAAAATAACTACAGATTCTACCACCGGAAAGACGACCACCACAACAACTAAAGTAAAAAATCTTACCGATGCAGGAAACAATGGTGTATTCAAAACCGTTGTCAAGAACAGCAAAGGCTTCACCCTTCCCACCACCGGTGGTATCGGTACCTTCGTATTTACCTTCGCTGGTATTGCCATGATGGCAGCAGCAGTGATCCTGCTGATCACCAGCAAGAAGAAAAAAGCAGAGTAATTCAGGCAGATAACTCTTTTGTTATCTCTTCTATGGATGCTGCGAAGCTGTTGTGAAGTACAGCTGCTATTTTATCAGCAACGGGTCTGTATCGCGTTTCGTGTGCGCGAGAACAGATACCGGCACAGGACGGGGTCACGTCCCGCCCTGTGCATCGCTCCTTCAGAACCCCCTTTCCCCCTGAACGGAGCGATACTGCGGTGATCGCCGTCGGTCTTAGAAACCGGCTGCGGCTGCGGTAATCGGGAAAGAAAAATTTGGGATTTTCTTTTCCGTGTTGTGTTTTCCCATTCCCTTCCTGAAAAGGACATCCGGGCGCTCTCCCGTGCCCTTGGATGTCCACGAAAAAACGGCGCAGAGAAAATGCAGAAGCGGCTGCCGCAGGCCTTTGATCTGTGCCTTTCCTTATAAAATGTCCGGAGGTTACTGTCATGGATAAAAAAAGAGCATGGTTTATCGCGATATTGTTTTTTTCGGGCCTGTGTCTGACTCTGTATCCCTTCGTCAGCAACCTGATCGCCCAGTCCCATGCAAGTCAGGCGATCGCCGCCTATGATGAGCAGGTTGCAGAGATGGATCAGGAACAGATTGACGCTGCCAAGGAAGCGGTCCGTAAATATAATGAACAGCTCAATGCAGCAGTGGAAGCCAGTGCCATGCAGGGAGAGGATGGAATCAGCTACCTCGATCTGGTGGATGTGGGCGAGAGCATTGGCTTTATCGAAATTCCGAAAATTGACGTATATCTTCCCATATACAGTGGAACCAACGAAGATGTGTTGCAGAAGGGCGTCGGCCATCTGGCGGAGTCCTCCTATCCTATCGGTGGTACGAGCACCCATTCCGTGCTGACCGGTCATCGTGGACTGCCCAGTGCGGTTTTGTTCACGGATCTGGACAAGCTGGAGGAGGGCGATGTGTTCTATCTCCATGTCTTGGATGAGGTGCTTGCTTACAAGGTAGACCAGATCAAGGTTGTGCTTCCGGAGGAAACCCAGGACATCGGGATCGTGGAAGGAAAGGATTACTGTACCCTTGTTACCTGCACGCCCTATGCCATCAACACCCACCGGCTGCTGGTTCGTGGCGAGCGGACCGAGTACATCCCGCCGGAGGAGCTGACAGAGCAGAATGCAGTGCATGAAGTACAGTCCCAGACCATTACGAAGCGGATCGTGGATGTATGGCCGTGGCTGATCGTATCCCTGCTGATCGTGGCAGGAGTGGAGGGATCTATTTTCCTGCTGATTGTGAAACGGCAAAGAAGCCGTGGAGATGTCCGGGAAAAACGAAAGAAAGGCAAAAGGAGCAGTCGGTCATGCAAGAAAACAAGGCGCAGAAAGTAATTGAAGAAGTAAAAAAAGCATTTATCGGAAAGACAGAGTGCGTGGAAAAGCTCATGACCGCCATTCTTGCCGACGGACATGTGCTGGTGGAGGATGTCCCGGGAGTGGGAAAAACAACCCTGGCGCTGGCCTTTGCCAAGGCAATGAATGTGGCGCAGAACAGAGTGCAGTTTACACCGGATGTTTTACCGGCCGATATTACAGGCTTTACCGTATATAACAGGGAAAAGGATGGCTTCTTTTACCGTCCCGGCGCAGCCATGTGCAATATTCTTCTGGCGGACGAGATCAACCGTACCTCCCCCAAGACCCAGGCGGCGCTTCTGGAGGTAATGGAGGGGGGCAGCGTAACCGTAGACGGCGTGGCCAGACCGGTACCGTCTCCCTTTCTGGTCATTGCTACCCAGAACCCTGTCGGCTCTGCCGGAACCCAGCTGTTGCCCCAATCCCAGCTGGACCGGTTCCTGATCTGCTTTGGGATCGGATATCCAGATGCCGCAGAGGAAATGGATATTTTAAAAAGCCGCCGAAGCGGAAACGGGCTGGAAGATGTACGTCCCGTCATCAGCAGTCAGGAGCTGATGGATATGAAAAAAGAAGTCGAAGAAGTGTTTGTACACGATCAGGTATATGACTATATCGTGCGTCTGGCTCAGGCCACCAGAAACAATGACGCACTGGAGCTTGGGCTGAGTCCCAGAGGCTCTTTGGCGCTTTTGAAAATGGCTCAGGCGAGAGCCTATCGGAAAGGCCGCAGCTTTGTGATTCCGGCGGATGTTGCGGCAGAATTTCAGGATGTTGCGGCCCACAGGGTACAGCCTGTATCAAGCTCCGGAATGGATAGAGTCCGTGCAGCAGCCGTGCTGGAGCGGATCTTAAAGGAGACCCCGGCGCCTGCTCCGGAGAAAGGGTGAAGCCTTGAAGGAAAAAGCAATTTATATAGGAGCGGTCATTCTGACTGCTATCTGGGGCGTAGCTGCTCCTGAGGGCTTTGCTTCGTTTTTGCTGGGCTTTGAACTGCTGTTGGCGCTTTCCATGTGGATTCTGGTTCAGATCCTGGCTGGAAAGGTAGAGATTGTGCCGGAGCCTGCAGAAGAGACGGTGGGGAAAAAAGAGCCCATCGTCCTTCGGGTAAAGCTGAAAAATGCTTCCCTGCTTCCGGCCTCCTGTGTGGCGGTTACCGTCAGTTGGCGGGATCCTCTGGATAACAGCACGGGCACCGTGGAAAGCATGGGAATGGCAGGTGGAAAAAGGACCGGTGTGCTGGAATTTTATATCCCGGTGAAGTATTCCGGTGTTTACGAGTTTTGGATCCAGTCGGCATTCGTGCGGGACTGGCTTCGGTTATGGTCAAAGAAGCTTTTGATCACAGATAAAAAAGTGCAGGTGTTGTCCGTGCCTCTGGTACATCAGGCGGAGGAATGGATCCCCCCGGCACAGCTCGCCTCCGGCGGGGATTCGGATCAGCATTCCCAAAAAAGGGGCGGGGACGATGGATCGGAGGTATTCGAGGTTCGTGCCTATCGGGATGGAGATCCGCTGCAGAGAGTGCATTGGAAGCTGACTGCAAAGACCGGAGAAATGCTGGTGCGGGAATTCAGCCTGCCGAAGCGGGAGGTGCTTTTGCTGCAGGTGGATCTGTATCATCCGCCTCAGGAAAAGTGGGATCATTGTAAATTGGAACGGCTGCTGGAGCAGACAGCGGATTTTTGCTGGAGGCTTTTGGCGGCAGAACAGGAATATGAGGTATTCTGGCAGGAGCAGGAGCAGCTGTGCAGAATGCAGATTTCCAGAGCCCAGGATCTGTGGGTCTTTCTCAAACGGCTTTGTCTTACCGCCACAAAGGAAGAGCTGGAGCAGAATGGAAAGCAGAGCCAAAAGCAATCTGCCGGGAAAAATAAGTATCCGGCAGAGGATCTTTTGGAAAAGGGCAGAGGCAGCGGTGTAACAGAGCCGGTAGTCGGCGGGCAGCTCTGGAAAATAGATGCAGAAGGAACAGTCAGGCAGGTGAAAGGCAATGAAGAAAGGGCAGGAGCCGGGACAGCTGGATAAAGAAGCGGTAGGCAGGATTACCTGTCGGATTCTACAGGAAGAAGAACCCGGCGGTATGCTGGTCAAAAAGCTGTGGCGGCTGGCTGGTATGCTGATCTGTCTGCTCTGCAT
>CABSEO010000014.1 GCA_902476665.1 uncultured Emergencia sp. | reverse complement strand
GCGATATTCTGGCAGGCATCTTCGCTGATTCGGAAGAAACACAGGTTATTTCGGCGGCAGCTGATTACCTGCGTGCTTATGCAATAGATTGTCTTTTGACATCGTTTCTGTTCTGCTTTCTGGGATATTTCAACGGATATGGAAAAACCGTATTTGTCATGGCACAGGGAATTATCGGAGCTTTCGCGGTCAGAATTCCTGTTTCCTATTTCGCCAGCAGAATGGCAGGTGCCACACTGTTTCCATAGGTCTTGCAACGCCGGCATCGTCAACTGTTCAGATTCTCTTATGCACTGCTTTCTTCATTTTTCTGTTGCGGAAAGAAAAAAACACATGAAAAGCAGCCTTTTACAGCATATGATATTGACTTTTTGTTTGAAAATCTATAAAATAGTTATATCTAGAAAAATGGTTTCTGCAGAGAAACTCTATAAAGCGTTTGTCTGAAGTGACGGCGGGTGGAATATCCTTGTATTTTACCCGCCCGTTTTATAACCGGATGATCAATTGATGAAGAGAAGAAAGGAACGAGAAAAATGGCTTACAAGAAATTCAATGATTTAGTGGAAGCATGCAAACAGCATCCACATACGAAAACTGTAGCAGTTGCAGGAGCTGCAGATGCTCATGTACTGAGCGCTGTAGTGGAAGCTCAAAAGATTAATCTGGTAAAGCCTGTGCTTATCGGTATTGTTTCTGATATTGAAGCATATTTGAAAGACATGGGTGAAAATCCGCAGGACTATAAGATCGTAAATGCAGAAACTCCTGCAGAATGCGGCGAAGAAGCAGTAAAGCTGATTCTGGCAGGTGAAGCTGAGTTCATTATGAAGGGCATGGTAGACACTAAAGATGTTCTGAAGCCGCTTGTAAAGAAAGAAAACGGACTGCACACAGGAAGAGCTATGTGCGTATTTACCTACAATGAAGTTCCGCAGATGTCCAAGATGATGGCTATGGCGGACGGAGGTATGATTCCATACCCGACCCTGGAACAGAAAAGAGATATTATTATCAATTCTGTAGAAGCACTTCATAAATTGGGAATTGAAAATCCGTCTGTAGGTGTTCTTGCACCTGTTGAGAAAGTAAATCCGAAGATGGTGGAATGTACAGATGCAGCTGCTCTTGTGGAAATGAACAAGGATGGCACTATCACTGGATGCGAAGTAGTCGGTCCGATTTCTTATGATATTGCTATGAGTAAAGAAATTGCAGAAACCAAGAAATATGACTGTCCATACTGCGGAGACTTTGATCTGCTTATTTATCCTAATCTTTCTGCAGGCAATATGGCTCACAAGGCCATGATTATCTGCGGCGGCACGAAGATGGCAGGCGTAGTGGTAGGCGCAAAGGTTCCGGTAGTTCTGACATCAAGAGGTGCTTCCACAGAGGAAAAATTTGTATCTCTTGCTCTTGCATCCCTGATTTCTTAATTAGAATGGAGGACAGTTTCAATGGCACATAAAATTTTAGTAATCAATCCTGGCTCCACTTCCACAAAAGTAGCCGTATATCAGGACAGACAGCAGCAGTGGGTGGAGAGTATTTCCCATACTCAGGAGGAATTAGCACCATTTCCTGATATTTATTCACAAATGGATTTCAGAGCTGATCTTGTAAAAAAATGTTGTGAAGCGCACGGTGATCAGATAGAAAGTTTTGATGCCGCAGTAGGCAGAGGCGGTCTTCTTCCGCCTGTACATACAGGCGCTTATGAGGTTGATGAGTACATGCTGGATTGCCTGAAAAACAGACCGCAGCTTCATCACGCCTCCAATCTGGGGGCTCCGATCGCCTATGCAATCGCACAGCAGGCTGGAGTAAAAGCGTATATTTACGATGCAGTTGCAGTAGATGAGATGGAAGAGATTTACCGTATCACAGGATTGAAAGACGTTTTCAGAATCGGAAGAGGTCATAACCTGAATATGAGAGCAGCAGTGCTGAATCTTTGCGAACAGAAGGGCATTGACTATAAAGAACATAATATTATGAGTGTCCATCTGGGCGGAGGAATTTCTGTCGGCATGTTTGAACATGGCACACTGGTGGACATGATTTCTGATGATGAAGGTCCATTTTCTCCGGAAAGAGCCGGAGGTCTTCCTGCATTCAGAGTGGTGGATTATTGTTATGATGTAATTGACAATAAGGCTGACATGATGAAGGAACTGCAGAGAAAGGGAGGATTAGTAGCTCATTTTGGAACCGCTGATTCCAGAGAAGTTGAAAAGCTGGTGATGGAAGGCGATGCTCATGCCAAACTGATCTATGATGCCATGATCTTAAATATTGCAAAGAATATTGCAAAACTTTCTGTTGATGTATATGGAAAGGTAGATTATATCGTCCTGACAGGCGGCATTGCATTTTCAAAGTATGTGACCGACGGCATCAAAGAGAGAGTAGGATTTATTGCCCCTGTGGAAGTGATTCCGGGAGAAAAAGAAATGGATTCCCTGGCTTTTGGTGCACTCCGTGTGCTTGATGGTACAGAAACTGCGAGAATATTAGAGAAAGAGGAGTAAACTTTTCATGATAAACAACAGTAAGAGATGGCTCTATCTGGGAGTCGGTACCTTATTATTGATTTTCTGCGGATTGATTTACGGCTGGTCACTGTTTAAAGAACCTTTCAGTCAGGTCTATCCGACTTGGAGTCTGTCACAGCTTTCCATGACTTTTACTATTTCCATGATCTTTTTCTGTGGGAGGTTTTGTGGCAGGGAAACTATCTGCAAAGCTGAGTCCGAGGATTATCATTATCATTGCGGCAGTGCTCATGCTGATTGGTTTCTTCGGCGTTTCCAGAATGGATCCGAAACAGGGGAGCCTTACGGTACTTTACATCTGTTACGGTTTTTTTGGCGGTTCAGGGGTAGGCTTAACCTATAACTGTGTAATCGGCACAATGAATAAATGGTTCCCTGATAAACCGGGCCTTGCCAGCGGCATTATGATGATGGGATTCGGTCTGGGAGCTCTGATTCTGGGAAGTGTGGCAACCAGTCTGATAGCATCCAAAGGAATCTTTTCTACTTTTCTGATTCTGGGAATTCTGATCTTTGTAGTTCTGATTCTAGGATCTTTCTTTATCAAGGTTCCTGAAACCTCTGCAGGAAATTCCGGGGGAGGCGGAAAAGAACTATATGGAGAGGGACCTTCGGTCATCATGAAAAGCGTGTCTTTCTGGCTGTTTTTCCTTTGGTGTATCGTAATCTGCACCGGAGGCCTGATGACTGTTAACAGTGCTGCATCTATTGCGCTGGCCTTTGGTGCACCTGCAATTTTCGGTATGATCGTGTCCGTTTTTAATGGCGCAGGTCGTGTGATCATTGGTGCCATTTATGATAAAAACGGTGGGAAGACTGCCATGGTTGTGGATATAGCCTTTATGTTTATTGGCGGTGCTGCTCTGATTTTAGGCTCAAAGACTGGAGCCATGGTTCTGATTTTGATAGGCCTTCTGTCTATTGGTCTCAGTTACGGAGGAAATCCAACGATTCTTTCGGTATTTGTAAACAGATATTACGGACCGAAGTATTTTTCCGTCAATTTCAGCATTGCTATGTTTAATCTGGTTCCGGCAGCTATTATCGGACCGATGATCAGCAGTGCTCTGGTAGAAAAATCAGGCGGAAGCTACGATACTTCTTTCGTTGCAATCTTGATCTGTGCGGTTATTTCCCTGCTCTTATGGGTTGTGATATCAAAAGTAGTACAGAAGGAGAATGCAAAGAGAAAAGAACCAAGGCCATTTTAAGATGGCAGAAAATATTTTATGCTGTATTCTTTAATTTGGGAGGCCGATGCAAAATGCAGAGGCCTTTTTCGCTGTTTTCTTTGCTGAATGATCATAATCATCAGTAATAATATGAGACTGCAGCTTTCTTACAGCACCAAGTGCTGAGAAAACTTATCCTCATTGGACAGGCAAAAGGTGTGATGAGTTTTTTTAGATGATTGAAAAAAAAATAAAATTATGGTAGTCTTATTACATGTAATGGATAAACAGATGACTCGGCTGCGGATTTCTGCAGCCGGCAGACCTTTATTTGGAGGAATATGATGACGCAGAAAGTAGAGAGAAAATCTCTGGTTGATCAGGTGTACGATTTGATTCTGGAGAAAATACAGAACAGAGAACTGGTACCGGGAGACAGACTGAATATTGAAGAGCTGGCAAAAACTTTTGACGTGAGCAGAACTCCGGTGAGGGAAACCATTAATCGGATGATTCAGGAAGGATTTGTAGAACAGCGGCATAATGTGGGACCAAGCATTATAAAACTTTCCAGGGAACAGGAATTGGAACTCATAGAGGCAAATGCTTATCTGTTCAGTGATGTCATTGATACTTACAAGAAGCTGGAATCCCTGGAACCATTAACAGAGGAGCTGAACAAGATTATTAAAGAGCAGCAGACGGCTTATGACAGAGACGATGAGAAGGCTTCCCATCAGGCGTCAGTACGCTTTCATCAGACCATGATTCACTACTGTACTAATAAAACCATTGGAGAATGTGCAAGAAAAACGCAGAATCAGATCAATATGTGCACTTTCGCATATCAGGCTGTCAGTGAGAATCGAAGACAGAGTATCGCTGAGCATACGGCTATTACCGAGGCTCTTCGGGAAGGCAATATTTCTAAAGCCAAAGAACTGATGGAGCATCACAATCGTTTTTCCGGTATAGAGTATATGAAGGGGAAAACAGAATAAATTTTTGTTTGTGAAAGCTGTCCTGTTGAGTAGGATGCATGAGACGGGACGTTTTTTTGTGCATTTTTATTACATTCTGGAAACAGTGAATTTGCAGGAGACATTTGGAAAAAGAATCGGTGAGGGTGCCCGATTCTTTTTTTTATTTGATAAACAATGCTGATTTTGAAAAATTTAAATGAAGTTTTTTACTATTAAATGGAAATTGAAGAAATCCAGGGGGAGTAGAAATATGAAAATTTGTTAACTGAAGAAAAGTATCCGGATTCTAGATTACCCCATCAGAATAGAAGTGTTGCAGGCCTTACGTTATAGCGGTTAACTGCGGGATAAAAGGAAGATATAGATAAAAAATAAAATTACATATTGCATATTACATGCAATATGGTATAATTTAAGAAAAATCAGATAACTTATTGATGAAAACAGGAGGTGCATTATGGAAAGAAGCTTATATTATCCGTTAAAACAGGAAGGTTTGACAACATTGAAAATCAGATATGATTACAGAACCGGCAAGGATTATATGTATGCCGCAAAAGAGTGGGAGCCGGATATTCAGTGGCACAATTTTAACAGAACTTTTTATCTGGAAAGTCTGTTGACTAATGACGATGTCAGGCTGAATGACAGAGAAACCAGGGCACTTTATGAAAAATACGGATTGAATGACTATCTGGAGGAGGTACTTTCTCTTCTTCGAAAGGGAAGATATTTTGGCCTCGACTGTCTCTACAACTCTCAAAAAGACTGGAAATTCACTGCCAATATTCATTCCTATGTTCTGGGTATGGAAAATTTTGAACAGTGCATTTATACGGGAGGCATTAGAAGACATGAACCGGATGAGCCTGAGATTGATGTAATCATTGACGGTCTGAATCTGGCAAGAGCTGAGTCCCACAAACATGTATCTGCTGGATTGCATTACGGAGGAGGAAAAATTACGGTGCAGGCTGACCAGGTCAATCTGGAGGACAAAGATGAACTCGGTTTTCTTGCATTTGCTTTGGGAAAGGTGAGATTTTTTACCGGTCCGGATATGCGCTATCCTGTGGAACTGGCTGATGCTCTTCATGAATATACCAGATATATCAACGGAGGAACAAAAGCCAATCCAATTGGACCTTCCGGTGATCCAACCGCATGGGGTGTTGAATGTGCTTTACGCGAGGCAGTAAAATTCAGGTTTGGAAAGGATGACCTCAAGGGACTTACTGTTTCAGTCATGGGGCTTGGCGCAGTAGGATTTCCACAGGCTGAATATCTCATTGCAGATGGAGCGGATTTGATTGTTTCTGATCTGGATGAAGCTGTTATTAATGCCCTGAAAGAGAAGTATCCACAGGCAAAGATTGAGACTGCCGGTTTGTCGGATATTCTGACAGCAGAAGCTGATATTCTGTGCCCTTGCGCTGTGGGAGGATTTCTGACAGAAGATGTCATAGATAATCTCAATGTGAAAATGGTCTTTGGAGCTGCGAATAATCAGCTGGCTGCAACCAATATTGAAGAAGAGATAATTCTGGCGAGAAGACTTGCAGACAGAGGCATTCTGTATCAGGAATGCTGGGTACAGAACATCGGAGGAGATAGGAGCAGAAATGCATCTATATGAAGATAAGGCTGATAAACAGGCTCTGATGGATAAAGTGGAAAAGGTCTGCTCAGAAATTACAAGGAAGAATCTGGTTGAGGCAAAAGAAAAAGGAATTACTCCGACAGAAAATGCTTATCGTTCTGTTGAGGATAGAATTTATAGGTAATTTCAAGGCCATTCAATTGAAGGAGGTGGGAAAATATGGATAACAATAGAGACACATTTGGTTCTCGCTTAGGGTTTATCCTGGCTACCATTGGCTTTTCTGTAGGAGTTGGAACGCTATGGCGTTTTCCGTATATCTGCGGAGAATATGGAGGTGGACTGTTCCTTCTTACTTATATAATCCTCATGCTTGTAATCGGAATTCCTTTATTCTCAGCAGAGGTTGCGCTAGGTGTCGCTACTCGAAAAAGTCCGGTAGGAGCATATAAATCTCTGGAAAGAGCAGGTACCAAATGGCATATCGCAGGATATTTCCATATGATTTGCATTGTGCTGGTACTTGGTTACACAATTCCAGTTTATGGCTGGATTTTGAATTATGTCTTTCAGACTGCAAAAGGAACCTTTACTGGAATGGATAGCGGTCAAATTGCGGATTATTTTTCACTTTTCACTTCAAACCATCTGCTTGTGCTGGGGTTCATGCTGCTGAATGTGGTACTTACGGCACTGGTTGTCAGAAAGAATCTGCAGCAGGGAATAGAAAAAATCGCAAAGGTTCTTCTTTCGACATTGGCGATTATTATGATTGTTCTTGTGATTGTTGGTATGAGGCTGGAGGGAGCTTCAGAAGGGATAAAATTTATTTTTTCACTGGATTTTGAGGCGTTTTCTTTAGAGAGTATTCTGACGGCACTGGGCCAGACTTTTTTCTCTCTGGGAATTGCTATGGCTGTGGCGATGATTTTCGGGAGCTATCAGAAGGAGGGAGAGATCAATGTCGTAAAGAATTCACTGATTGTAAGTATATCGGTTATCTTTGTAGCAATCATGGCAAGTATGATGATCTTTCCAATGGCCTCAGCCTTTAATCTGGAAATGAGTTCGGGACCGGGATTAACATTTATCACAATGCCGAATGTGTTTAACGAGATGTCCGGTGGAAGAATCTGGGGAACAGTCTTTTATATTGGATTTTATATCGCAGCCTTTTCTTCCGGCATTGCCGGTTGGGAAGCGGTAATGGCATTTTTGATGGATCAATTTAAGGTGAGTCGTATCAAGGCGCTTGGAATTACATTTGTACTGGTAATGCTGGTAGGTATTCCTGCGCTGCTTTCAGATTATCTCTTTAACCTGTTCGATATGCTGACCAACAATGTTTTTCTGATTCTGGGTTCTCTGGCAATTTCAATCTTTGTAGGCTGGATATGGGGGATTCCAAATCTGGCACAGGTGTGTGGAATCCGGAAAGGAGGAACACTTTACAGGTTTTTAGAGATCATGTTGAAATATATTTCACCGGTAATAGTGGTGATTCTCTGCCTGAGTCTGTTCGGTATCATAAAATAGGGTGTTTTATATATGATGAAAGTGAGGCTGCCCGGCTGTGGCGGCCTCTTATGATCAGAAGTGAAAGTAAAAGAACAGTTTTAGGCTGTTTTTTGTGTGCTTTTAGTGTAAAATCAAAGATAAGGACTTGTTATTCAGGGATGGTTATCTGAAAACCTCCGCCGGATAATGGCAGACCGCTGCAATATGCGGCAGAAAAAAGTGGTGTAGATTAGAGAAGGGAGTTTTCTATGGACGACAGTACGATTGTGGAACTTTATTTCGCCAGAGATGAAGCGGCAATTGCAGAAACGGACAAGAAATATGGAAAATACTGCAGTCATATAGCCTACAATATTCTTCAAAGTGTGGAAGACGCTGAGGAATGTGTAAATGACACCTATATGCGGGCATGGAATGCTATTCCGCCTCACAGACCCGCTCAGCTGTCAACTTTTCTGGGTAAAATCACGAGAAATCTTTCACTTAACAAATACAAAGGCCTGCATGCACAGAAACGCGGAAACGGACAGATAGGGGTGGCTTTATCTGAACTGGAGGAATGTATCGGTGCAGATTCCCAGGTGGAGAGTATGATAGATGAAATGGCTGTTGTGGAAGTGATTAACTGTTTTCTGGCACAGCAGTCAAGGCTGAACCGGGTTGTCTTCGTAAAGAGATACTGGTATCTTAAGTCTATCAGAGATATTTCCATAGAACTTGATATGAATGAGAATCGAATCACATCCATGCTTTTCCGCATGAGAAAAGAGCTGAAACTGCGTCTTGAAAGCGAGGGAATCACATTATGAAGAAAGAAGATTTTTTATCTGTAATAGGTGAAATTGACGATAAATATATTGAAGAAGCTGAAAAATTTACTCAAAATGATGCCAAGAAGTGCAGGCGTTTTGAACAACGCAGTATCAGGAATAAGTGGCTGAAGCTGGGGAGCCTGGCTGCAGCCTGCCTTGTGGTGTGTGTCGCTGCTGCTCTACTGCTTCATGACTGGTATAGTGAGGAACAGGATTCAGCAGAGAAAAACACGAAATATCTGCCGACTTTATCTGTGGAGCATTATACAGCTAAGCTCAGAGAACCTGAGAAAAAATTAGGAAATCCTGCGGTAGAGAGGGATCACAGCCCATGGAGTGAAGATGCATCAGTAGATACATTGCCTGTTTTTGAGAATGTGGCCTATGCAGGCAGTACAGAAGGAGAAGCTTCTCAGGTAAGCTGTGAAAGTCTGAATCAGGAAATCATGAATGCAGCAGAGTGTGCAGGGCTTCATGTCAATGAAATACGATATACCAGAATGAAAAAAAGTGATGATGATAAGGAACATGAAAAAACGCAGACCTCAGAGCCGACAGATTTAAATGCTGATGCAGAAGAAAATGTAGCAGTTGAATCTGATGATTTGACAATGGCATGCAAAGCTGTGGCGGAGACTGATAACGGCACAATTATGACTACCAGCAGCCGTTTTACAAAGATAGAGTATAAAAAGGCCCGGGAGCTTCCTGAAGAATACACAGTTGCGAAGGCGGAGCTGACTGATGAAAAAGCTGAAGAGATTACGGAGTATCTTCTGGATGAATATGGAGAAATGATGGACTTTTCTAATCCGAAGGCCAATGTGTATCTGTTTTATGATGAGGATGGGAATGCTGTATGGAACTTTGCCGGATATGACGGATGTGAGGAACTGAAAGAGCAGATTGTCAGCTACAATCTGAAGCAGATTCGTTTTCAGCTGGATGATCAAGGACGTCTTACCGATATTATTATGATGGATAAACTGGCATGTGGAAAGAAAATAGAAGAGTATCCGATCATTTCATCTGAGGAGGCTAAAATACTGCTTAGCAGGGGTGAATATGTTGCGAGCAGTCAGGAAGCCCCCAGTCTGGACAATATAGAAAGTGCGGGCCTGGTTTATCTGGCAGGGCCAGAATGTAATCTCTTCATGCCTTATTATGCTTTTGATGTACGTGTTGATGAAGAAACAAATGATCTGTTCCATTACAGTACCTATTATGTGCCGGCAGTCAGAGAAGAGTATCTTGAAAAAATGCCGGCAGCAGAAAGCGGGGAAGAGTAGCCGGATTCAGATAAACAATCTAGAAAGTGTACCGGACAGAACGGGCGGCCAGAGCTTGGCCGCCCGGTGTTTTTTAGCGGCTGTTTGGAATTTACTTTATCAATCAATAAAAGTTTTATCTTTACAAAAAACTACTGGACAATGTAAAAAAACAGGTGTATAATGAAATCCGTGAGATTTTGAAAATACTTCGAACTGAATATGCTGCCTTGGTCAAGTGGTCAAGACGTAGCCCTCTCACGGCTGAATCAGGGGTTCGACTCCCCTAGGCAGTACCAAATGTAAGGACTGGTTGAACCAGTCCTTTTTCATCATAATCAAACGAGAAATAAAGGAGAAAGCTGTATGAGAAAATTCAGAAGTACACGTGGAAGCGATGCAGAACTAACAGGAGCGCAGGCAATTATTCGCGGCATTGCAGAAGACAAAGGATTATATGTTCCTACGGAGCTTCCGGGGCTGCCTTTTGAGGTTGAAGATATGCTGGGGAAATCCTATCAGGAAATCGCTTTCAAAGTGATAGGAGCTTTCTTTGACGATTTTACGGAAGAAGAAATGAGGCACTGTATTTACGGCGCTTATGATGAAAAATTTGAAACGCCGGAGATTGCACCGCTGGTAAAAGCCGGTGATGCCTGGTTTCTGGAGCTGTATCACGGAAAAACTGCTGCTTTCAAGGATATGGCGCTGTCCATCCTGCCTTATCTGTTGACTACCGCTGTAAAGAAGGAAAAGGAAGAAAAGAAAATCTGCATCCTGACTGCAACTTCAGGAGATACCGGAAAAGCGGCGCTGGAGGGGTTTGCGGATGTTCCGGGCACCGAGATCATTGTATTCTTTCCGAATCAGGGAGTCAGTCAGGTTCAGGAACGTCAGATGATTACTCAGGAAGGCGCGAACACACACGTTTATGCCATCAACGGAAATTTCGACGATGCCCAGACAGGAGTTAAGAAAATCTTCAACGACAGTGTTTTCGCAGAAAAGCTGGCCGCTTCCGGCTGCAAGCTTTCTTCTGCCAATTCCATCAATATCGGACGACTTGTTCCTCAGGTAGCTTACTACGTCTACAGCTATATTAAACTGGTTGAGCAGGGCGCAGTCAAAAATGGAGAAAAAATTAATATTGTGGTGCCGACAGGCAACTTCGGAAATATTCTGGCAGGCTATTACGCAAAACAGATGGGAATTCCTGTGAACCGGTTCATCTGTGCGTCCAACGAAAACAAAGTTCTGACAGACTTTATCAATACCGGTATCTATGATATCAGAAGAGACTTTTATCTGACAAATTCACCTTCCATGGACATTCTGATTTCCAGTAATCTGGAAAGACTGCTGTATCACTTGAGCGGCGATAATGGTCAGGAAATTAAGCGTCTGATGGATCAGCTGGAGACAGAAAAGCACTATCAGGTAAGCGAAAAAATTCGTCAGGGTCTGACAGATTTTTATGGTGGTTATGCTGATGTGGAAGCTACGAATCGGACTATCGGCAAAATGTATGGAGAAAACGGATATCTGATGGACACCCATACAGCGGTGGCATACAAAGTATATGAGGAGTATTGTGAAAAGACCGGCGACAGCACACCGACAGTAATCGCATCCACAGCCAGTGCTTACAAGTTTGCTGAAAGTGTTGCAAAAGCAATTGGACTCGATGACGAAGAAAACGGCTTCCGTTATGTGGAAGCTCTGTCAAAGAAGACCGGTGTCAAAGTTCCAAAGGGACTGAAAGATCTGGATAAGAAGGAAGTTCGTCACAGGGGCGTGATTGATGTGGATCAGATGCCGGAAACTGTAGAAAATGCTGTGAAATAAGTTCACAAGAGTTGAAAAGTGATGCATTTCAAGAGCGGGAAAAATATCATTAATACAGAATTGATCCCAGACGGTAAAACGTCTGGGATTTTCTATATTCTCATGGAATAGGGAGCACATTTTATAATGAGCAGCTGCTTTTATGATGGATATAAGGAATCTAGGCACTCTTGTTTTGCCATTTTCTTTTTAAGGAAATGACCAGTGGAAAGTCGCGTGCGGAAACGGACGAAGTCGTGAAATTTTTTAAAATGGATGTCACAAAACAAGATGCCGGGTTGTCTTATATTATGAAGAGGGAAGCGTATTTTAGCTTGAACAGAGTTTCTGCATACTAGAGATGAGTTGATTGTGATCGGGAGACAGACCAGTGAGTAAAAACAAGTACAATGAGATTATAGAGGAAATCGAAAAAAACTACGGCTCGCTGATGCGAAATATAGCAGGGGAAATATTAAATGATGTTCATGAAGCTGAAGATGTAATTCAATCTGTTTATATGGAGATTTTTGATAGACATTCAGAAGTTCTGGTTCTGACAGATAAACGACTTCGAAACTATCTGTGTACAGCGGTTAAGAATACTGCCTTGAATCTGGCAAAAAAGAAGAGTCGGAATCAGCCGACAGATCAAGAATGTCTCACAATGTTAATGGATGAGAATCAGGTAGATATGAATGCTTTTGCTGATGAGTACGGTTTTGGAGTAGAAATGCGAGAACTGATATCGTCTCTGGATTTGACAGATAAAGAGATCCTTCGACTGAGACTGGGATTAGGGTACGATTACAGAACAGTTGCTACGGCGGTAGGAAAAAGTGAAGCCACAGTACGTAAAAGGATGGAAAGAGCATTGAAACGTCTCAGCGTCATCATACTGGATGAGGAGGTGAAGAAAAATGATCGATAGAAATCAGCAGGCAGAAAAAATCGCAGAAGAATTGCTGGTGGCCTATGGCAAAGAACTCGTAAGAAGTCAGAATCGTGTTCTGGATCAGATGTCTCTCCAAGCTTCCTGTTCATCTGTGAATGATAGTGAACAAAGATTTACTAAAACGCGCAGAGTGAGTGTTAAAAGAATGGTGCGCAGAGCGTTGATTCTGGCTGCAGTTCTGATTGTGATTTTTGCACTGGCTGCTATTTCTTCCAGCGGTGTTCGCGAAAGGATGTTCGGTTATTTTATAGAGGACAGGGATGGCCGTACAGAATTGACTTTTATCAGGGAAGGAGAAGGACGGAACATCCCTGAATTCATTCTGGAATATATTCCGCAGGGATATGAACTGATAGAGGAGAGTATCGGCACAACTGAACGCAGACTGACTTTTGAAAATGAAGAAAAGATGTATATCTATTTCATTACAGGGAAAAGCGACAGCTTCAGTATATCTTTAGACAATAAAATCCCAAAACGTGAAGAGGTTCGTATTAACGATTCTCAGGGCTTTGTCTTTTATGATAGAGAAAGCAGTGTGGTGATCTGGGAGATTGGAGATTATACTTTGCAGCTGTACAGTTATCTGTCCAGAGATGAGGCAGTTAAAATTGCCGGGAGTGTCACTTTGAAAAAGTAGGCGGATTCTACTGAAAAGATATTTTCTGGTTTTGAAAGCTGTCGCAAATGATGGAAATGATGAGGAAGTGGGAATTTATGAAAAAGATAGGTTCAATCACTGTACTACTGTGTATTCTGGTGTTCTTTTTTTCAGCTTGCAGCAAAACAGAACATCTTTCATGGTATATACAGGAGACTGATGCAGGCGCCATAGCTCAGGGGGCAGGCGGTGCCAGAGAGTTTTCTATGACAGGAAATGGAGGCCTGCATATAAAGAATGGAAAACTGCTGTTTTTTGATTGTTCTACGGAAAAAGATTTTGTGCTGTGCAGTAAAGCAGACTGCAGTCATCATGATGAAAGCTGCAGCGGCTGGTTCGGTGAAAATGAAGAGGTGGCAGGACTTGCAGAATACGAAGGAAAGATATATTTTTTTATGCATCAGTCAGAACAGAACATGATACAGTTGATAAGGATGGATTCTGATGGAGGTGCCCGGGAAGTTGTAGCTCAGCTTTCTCAAGGTGAAACATGGCAGGGAAAATGGAACGCAAGTCTGGGTGAGGTCTATTATGCAGGCGGAAAAGCTATAACTACTCTCGATTGGAATTATATTCCTGAAGTCCCACAAGAGGAAGACAAATGTATCGTTCAGTGTCTGGGCGTGGATTTGCAGACAGGAGAAATCACTGAGTTTATGTCTCTGGAAGAGGAGAGCAGATGTTTTATAGAATCCGTTTGTGAAACTTACGCTGTAATAGGGATTGAGAAATATCAAAATAGACCGATGAAAGCGAATGAATTTGAAAAAGAATATGAGCTGGGAACGTTTGAGGAAAACGAAGATGTTATGCATTCAGAAAATCCTTATGATGCCTATAAACAGTGGTACTTCAATGAGACACCGCTCCAATATGAATTTCTTCTTTATGATCTGAATGGGAAGAGCATCAGCATACTGAGTGAAGGGACTTTAAAGCAGATTGAAGTGGAAGACGGAACAACCTATAGCCGTTCAGCTCCGTTTCATACTATCGGCTGGTATGAGGGAAATTTGCTGATAGAGGAAAATGAAGAAACCTATTTTGAAGATGAAGGAATTTATGGTATTAAAAACACACGGATTTATAGTCTAGATGTGAAAGCGAACCAAAAAGAGCTGCTGCTGAATATCGATGATGGTTATCTTCTTGATGCAGGCAATCTGGACATCGCCCAAGTAGGTGATGGGGACAAGTTGTTTTTTATGAAGAGAAAAACCAATGGCAAGGCAGATTACTGCATCTTTAGTCTTAAAAGCAGAGAGGAAAAAATGATGTACGAAGGAGACACGGATGTTCCATATATCATGATGGGAGAGACGAAGAGCGCCTTTATCTACTTTACGCAAGGAGATATTATAAATAAAAAGATGTATATCATCGACAAAGAAGACTACTATAACGGCAATTTTAATGCCTCTGACAGATTGAGAGCCATGGATGAATGGCTGTTTATGAAATAGTTGAATAAAGCATCGACTGATCAGAACTAATAAGAGTAGCGCTGCAGATGGTAAATCAGATACCTTGCTGTTTTAGAATATTTTCATCTACTTTTTTCCCTCTCTTTCACTCCAGACTTTTAAATAACCTGCAGTAATCACGCCTGCTGGAAGAGCGATG
>CABSEO010000013.1 GCA_902476665.1 uncultured Emergencia sp. | reverse complement strand
CCGCAATCCGACGGTTATCTGTAATCTGCCGTTCCAGAATGTCTTTTACATCTTCCAGCGGAGCAGTCACTGCAAAATCATAGATGTTTTCAATACTCAGTTCATCGTAACCCTGTCCGTCTTCGGCAGTTTTACCGTCAGGTTCTTTGTGATAAACTATCTGTCCGTCTTTTTCCATATGAACAATATTGGTATGTTCATCTGTAATATGTACAGTAGCCGAAGACTCTCCTTTGCAAACTGTAATCTCTATATCCAGCGCATGAGATGAGTCCATAGGCCCTATACGGATTATTTTCTGCTCCAGCAGACGGCACATTTCTTTTTTCTGTTCTAAGGTTACTTCAGAGATTACCTCCAGTTTCTTTTCGGGCCTGCCCGCTGCCAGACCGATTGCCACAGCTGTCTCCAGTCCCTTTCTGCCTCCCGTGTTAGGCACAATCACACTCTTTACATTTTTGATAATATTGCCGCTGAACTGTGCTTCTACCCGATCCGGCATAGTTCCGAGAAGTTCTCCCGCTTTTGCCGCACAATAGGCTACCGCAATAGGTTCAGTGCATCCCATCGCCGGAATCAGTTCCTTTTTCAGAATATCTATGTATCGCTTATAAATTGCGCTGTCTTTTTCCAAAATAGTTCCTCCTCTTCATAGTTAATTAACTTAACTTTTCATATGCTTAATTGTATCAGACCGGATCACTGCTGTCAAGTCAGTCTTTGTCCCGTACTTGAAATTTACTGATTAAAATGGTATAATATTATGTTATTTTTAGTAATTAACAGGGAGGTTTATAATGATGACAAACAACTATACCAGCCCGCTTTCAGAAAGATATCCGAGTAAGGAAATGCAGTTTCTTTTTTCTCCGGACATGAAGTTCCGTACCTGGAGAAAACTGTGGATTGCCTTGGCGGAGGCAGAGAAGGAACTGGGACTGGACATTACGCAGGAACAAATTGATCAGCTGAAGGCTCATACAGATGACATCAATTACGACGTAGCAAAGGCCAGGGAAAAAGAAGTCAGACACGACGTCATGAGTCATGTATATGCCTACGGGGTTCAGTGCCCTGATGCAAAAGGCATCATTCATCTTGGCGCTACCAGCTGTTATGTGGGCGACAATACGGATCTGATCATCATGCGCCAGGCTCTTCTGCTGATCAGAAAAAAACTGATCAATACCATCGCCTCGCTGGCAGAGTTTGCCGAAAAATACAAAGACCTTCCTACTTTAGCATATACCCATTATCAGGCTGCACAGCCGACCACTGTGGGCAAACGTGCCACCCTGTGGCTGCAGGATCTGGTCATGGACCTGGAGGATCTGGATCACGTTCTAAGCAGTCTGAAACTGCTGGGTTCAAAAGGCACTACAGGAAGCCAGGCCTCTTTCCTGGAACTTTTTGAAGGAGATCACGAAAAATGTAAGGCCCTGGATCGGAAGATTGCTGAAAAGATGGGATTTAAAAGCTGCTATCCCGTTTCCGGCCAGACCTATTCAAGAAAAGTGGACAGCCGTATTCTCAATGTACTGGCAGGAATCGCCCAGTCTGCCCACAAATTTTCCAACGATATCAGACTTCTGCAGCATATGAAGGAAGTAGAGGAGCCTTTTGAGAAGCATCAGATCGGTTCTTCTGCCATGGCTTACAAGAGAAACCCAATGCGTTCAGAACGTATGGCGGCACTGGCAAACTATGTAATGAGTGATGCCATGAACCCGCAGCTGACCGCAGCTACGCAATGGTTTGAAAGAACCCTTGACGATTCTGCAAATAAAAGAATTTCTATCAGCGAAGCTTTTCTGGCCACTGATGGAATCCTGGAATTATATATAAATGTATCCAACGGACTGGTAGTTTATCCGAAGGTAATCGAAGCACATCTGATGGCTGAACTTCCTTTTATGGCTACGGAAAATATCATGATGGACGCTGTAAAACTGGGAGGCGACCGTCAGGAACTTCACGAAAGAATCCGCGTCCACTCTATGGAGGCAGGAAAAGTTGTCAAAGAGCAGGGTCTTCCTAACGATCTTCTTGATCGTATTGCGCAGGATCCCGCCTTTCACATAACAAAAGAGGCTTTACAGAAGGTTCTGAAACCGGAGAACTATGTGGGCAGAGCGCCTCAACAGACAGCCGAGTTTCTCAACGGGGTCATAAAGCCTATTCTGTCGGCCAATAAAGATCTTCTTGGTCTAACGGCTGAAATCAACGTTTAAGAATTATATACCGTCTTTTACAGTGGATAATTCTAAACGGGAAACGAATAGGAGGAAACACTATGATCAAAGCAATTGTCGGCGCCAACTGGGGCGACGAAGGAAAAGGAAAAATTACTGATACGCTGGCTGAAAACTGCGATATCATCGTCAGATTTCAGGGAGGCAGCAATGCAGGCCATACCATCAAGAACAACTATGGAAAATTTGCTCTGCATATGCTCCCATCCGGAGTTTTTTATAACCATACGACCAGCGTACTGGCAAACGGAGTGGCACTGAACATTCCTAAACTCATTGAAGAGATCAACTCTCTGACAAGCCGGGGAGTACCCGCACCGAAACTTCTGGTTTCTGATCGCGCGCATATCGTTATGCCTTACCATATTTTGCTGGATGAATATGAGGAAACACGTCTTGGCGGAAAGTCTTTCGGCTCTACCAAAAGCGGTATTGCACCATTCTACTCAGATAAATATGCAAAAATCGGTTTTCAGGTCAATGAACTCTTTCTTCCGGAGGAGCAGCTTCGTGAAAAATTAGAAAATGTATGCACTCTGAAAAATGTGCTCATTACACAATTATACAAAAAACCTGCTTTAGAGGTTGACAGTCTCCTTAAAACCATGCGAGAATATAAAGAGATGATAAAACCTTATGTTGCCAACACCTCGGTATTTCTCCGCGAGGCTGTGAAAGAAGGTAAGAATATTTTACTGGAAGGACAGCTTGGTGCTTTAAAAGATACAGATCACGGCATCTATCCTATGGTAACCTCTTCTTCAACCCTGGCTGCCTTCGGTGCCGTGGGTGCAGGCATTCCGCCTTACGAAATCAAAGAAGTGACCACTGTAGTAAAGGCCTATTCCTCTGCAGTAGGCGCAGGTGCCTTCGTCAGTGAGATCTTCGGCGAAGAGGCTGACGAGCTGAGAAAAAGAGGTGGTGATGGCGGAGAATTTGGCGCTACTACAGGAAGACCTCGCCGTGTAGGCTGGTTTGATGCAGTGGCAACCAGATATGGCTGTCAAATGCAGGGGGCTACTGAAGTAGCACTTACCGTTATAGATCCCCTAGGCTATTTGGATGAAATTCCAATCTGCGTCGGCTATGAAATTGACGGCGAAATTCATCAGGATTTTCCAAATACCACTTATCTGTATCAGGCAAAGCCTGTGCTGAAAACCCTTCCCGGCTGGAAATGTGATATTACCGGCATCAGGGAATGGGAAGACTTACCGTCTGAGGCCCGTGAATATGTAAACGAAATCGAACGGCAGATTGGATTTCCGATTACACTGGTTTCCAATGGTCCGGGAAGAGAAGATATTATCAGGAGAACGCCGCTGATATAGTTCTGCTGACCGGCTGCGGTATGTAATTTCTATGCGTAAAGAAAGGATTTCCAAAAAGGATATTCCTGTTCTTGTAAAAACTATTATAAGAAAGTCGGCTTTGCCGATTCTATTGAATAATAAAATCAAATAAAGAAAGAAAGGATTTGTGCAGTATGTATAAAGATGCAATCAGACCCGCCTGGGCCGAAATCAATTTGAGCAACCTGGACTACAACATCAAGAGCATCAAAGCCAAAGTAGGAGAAGGCAAAGAGCTTATCGGTGTTATTAAAGCCGATGCCTATGGTCATGGTTCTGTGATGTGTGCTAACGTTTTAAGAGAAAACGGAGTGAAAACCTTTGCTATTGCCACTCTTCAGGAAGCAATCACTCTGCGTGAGGCCGGCGCTGAAGAAGAAATTATCATGTTGGGCCTGACTCCTGATATGTATGCGGATACCATCGTAGAATACAATATTACGCCGGTGGTATGCGACTCTGCTAATGCAAAGGCTTTCAGCGATGCAGCCGCAAAGTCCGGCAAAACTGTACACGGTCTGATTGCCGTTGATACAGGCATGGGCAGAATCGGCTACCTTGCAGACGAAATTGAAAACGCAATTTTCGACATTAAGAAAATTGCTATGCTGCCGAATTTTAAAATAAAGGGTATGTTCTCTCATATGTCTACAGCAGATGCTTACGACAAGACCTACTCTCACCAGCAGGAAGAGAAATACAACAATTTCTACAACGCTCTGCTGAAGGCAGGAATTGAAGTTCCGATGAGAACTCTGGCTAACAGCGCTTCTATCATGGAACTGCCTTCTGTTCATTTTGACGCAGTCCGTCCGGGAATCATCCTGTACGGATGCTATCCATCTCATGAGGTGGACAAAAATCAGCTTTCCATCAAACCGGTAATGTCAGTAAAGGCCAATATCGTGCATCTGAAAGATGTTCCTGAAAACTTCTCCGTAGGATACGGCAGAAAATATATTTCCAAAAAGCCAGCAAGAATTGCTACAATTGCCTTGGGCTATGCTGATGGGTACCCTCGTCCATATTCCGCACAGGCAAAAGTTATTGTAAACGGTGTAATATGCCCGATTGCAGGAAATATCTGTATGGACCAGTGTATGATCGATGTTTCCAACGTTCCTGATGTAAAAGTAGGCGATGAAGTTATTATTATGGGCTCAGACGGAGTCAACACCATTCTGGCGGATGATATCGCTGACGCAACGGGAACAATCAACTATGAAATCTGCTGTGCATTCGGTCAGAGACTTCCAAAGGTATATGTAAAATAGTACTGACTGTATATAAAATTGGTAATTGCTTGCCGGGCAGATTCTTCTGCCCGGCTTTTTTAAAGGAGAAAACTTATATGGAAAAACTTTTTCAGCTAAAAGCCCACGGAACAACTGTAAAAACAGAAATCGCGGCAGGCGCCACCACCTTTGTCTCCATGGTATATATTCTGGCAGTCAATCCCGCCATGCTGGCAGATGCGGGAATGGACAGTGCTGCTGTCTTTACAGCCACTGCTGTTTCAGCAGCAATCGGCACCCTGTTTATGGCTTTTTTTACTAACTATCCGATTGCACTCGCCTCGGGCATGGGAATGAATGCATACTTTGCCTATTCTGTCTGTGGCGAGCTCGCTGCAGAAGGAATTGATGATCCATGGAAGGTAGCATTAGCTGCTGTCTTTACAGAAGGTATCGTGTTTATCATTCTGTCTTTATGTAATTTCAGAGAAAAGCTTATTAACGATGTTCCTTCCAATCTGAAATATGCCATCACAGGAGGCGTTGGACTTTTTATCACCTTTATCGGTCTGCAGGGTGCAGGTGTAATTATCGCCAGCCCTTCCACTCTGGTGGACATGGGGAGCTTCAAGTCGCCGGAATTCGTTCTCGCTATCGCCGGCACTATGTTGGTGGCAATTTTATATCGTTTCCAGGTCAAGGGCTATATTTTAATCGGCATTCTGGCCACCTGGATTTTAGGGATGCTTGCAGAAGCTGCCGGCTGGTACGTACCTGATCCGCAAAACGGAGTTTATTCTCTGTTCCCTGATATTTCTGCAGGCCTGCTGATCCCTGCTGCCCCTGAGTTCCTGTCCTTTGATTTCAGCTGGGCGGCAGAACATATCGTGCATTTCTGTTTTATCACATTTTCTTTCTTGTATGTAGATCTCTTTGATACTGTCGGCGGACTCATCGGTATCGCTTCAAAAGGAGATATGCTGGACAAGAATGGAAATCTTCCAAAGGCAAAAGGTGCACTTCTGGCCGATGCCTGCGGCACTGTAGCCGGTGCAGCTTTGGGAACGTCTACTGTCACCACCTACATTGAATCCAGTGCCGGTGTAGTCAATGGAGGAAGAACCGGATTAACCGCTGTGACCACAGCAGTTCTGTTTATCGCAGCCTTACTGTTTTCTCCGATTTTTCTGGCCATCCCTTCCTTTGCAACTGCCCCTGCTCTAGTATGGGTAGGACTGCTTATGATGGACTGCATCAAAAAAATAGATTTTGAGGGTGATATTGCAGATGTGGTCAGTGGCTTCTTTGCCATGGTCATGATGCCTTTCACCTATTCCGTATCCAATGGTATTATGTTTGGTATTCTCAGCTGGGTCTTCTTAAAGGCAATTACAGGAAAAGCAAAAGAAATCCCCGCAATCATGTGGATCTCCAGTCTTCTCTTCGTCCTGAGAATCATTACTTTAGTAGCATAATTGCAATGAAAAAGGAAGCTCTCTCGCAGCAGTGCGACCAGCTTCCTTTTTTCATACCGGTTAAAACAGTATCAGCATTAAACTTGCTGTGCAGGATCAGCCTGTCCAAAGCAGATTAAACCAAAATGCTTTTCCTTATTTAACAAAAGAGTTAAAGGCCGCTGACCACTTTCGATTTATGCACTTTTTACTTAAACAGGCATATGGGATTAAGTTTTACCAGTTTCATTTATACATTTTTCAGCATTGCTATGATTAAGATAAATTTAATCTTTTTTGCAATTCCCTCACAGGGCAGAAAAAAATTATCAGGATACCTTTTCAGCCGGGCATCGCCTGTCTTGCGCTTTCTGTTTTCTGACAAGAAAGACACATGCTGCCAAAACAGCCGTCAGTGAAATACCAAACAAAATGCCAATTCTGACTGCCGTATCAATAAAAAACGGTTCCGGTACAATATTAATCAGCAGATCTGTATCAGGATCCAGAATCCATAAATTATTATCAAAAAAGATCCGATGAAACAAAGTAAAATATTTGGTAAAATCTGTGGACACTACTGCAAAAACCAGACATATGATTCCAAGAAAAGCCCCGGTTCCCAGAAGAATTCCCCGAAAGAGTATTTTCATACACTTCCTTGCCCCAAGGAGTGCTGCAGATGCTGCAAAGATAATAATACTGATTCTTCGCAGTGACAGTGCTCCCAGAAACAGATTTTTTACATCTACCATATGCGCCAGTTCCCTGCCGCTGAAAAAGTTTCTCTCCACTCCTCCAACCACAGCAGTAGTCTGCAGTTCCTCTTCTTCTCCCCGCAGATAATCCATCATATGCTCTGTGACTGCAAGCAGCTCATCCATCTCCATATGAACATCATCCAGAACCTGATGCTTTTCATATTCTTTTTCAAAGTAGCCGGGCGTCCAATAAACCACCGCTTCTACAGAAGTGACAAGAAGAATCATAATTAATGTAAAGGCGGCGAGCAGTGCCGGAATATAATATAAAGTCTTCATACCATTATATTATACGGCAAAACAAATCATGGCAAGTTATTTTTCTCCCCTTAATTATGAACTTTCCGATGCTAAAATACAAATTTCGTTCGCAAAATCTACAATATCCTTCGTTTTTTTTCAATATTTTTTTACATTTTCAGCGTAAATCCTGAATAACCTACTAGACTTTATATCTTCAACGTATATAATATAGAATGTAATTTTATTTTCTAATTCAGCACAAAAGGAGACGTACACATGGAGAAATTATTTAAACTCAAGGAACATGGTACCAATGTCAGAACAGAAATTGTCGCCGGTGCCACCACATTCCTTTCTATGGTCTACATTCTTGCCGTAAACCCCGGTATGCTGGCTGCCTCCGGTATGGACAGTGCAGGTGTGTTTACTGCCACTGCAGTATCTGCAGCCATTGCAACTCTGTTTATGGCATTCTTTGCCAACTATCCTATTGCCCTTGCTTCCGGTATGGGACTCAATGCATACTTTTCATATTCCGTCTGCATTCCTCTAATGAATGCAGGAGTTACAGACCCATGGAAAATCGCACTGGCTGCCGTACTGGTAGAAGGTATTGTGTTTGTACTGCTTTCTCTCTGCAATTTTAGAGAAAAGCTGGTAAATGACGTGCCTGCAAATCTGAAATACGGTATTACCGCCGGTATAATTCCATCCCGCAGAATTTAAAATCTGCTGTCAGCGTTGGTATCGGTCTCTTCATCACATTCATTGGACTGAAAGGTGCCGGTATTGTCATCGACGACGCATCTACCCTGGTAAACCTGGGTTCCTTCAGCAACCCTCAGTTTATCCTGGCAGTAGTAGGTCTGATTATTGTCGCTGCATTATATCACTTCAATGTCAAAGGCTATATTCTAATCGGTATTTTGGTAACCTGGATTCTGGGCATGATTGCAGAAGCCATAGGCTGGTATGTTGTTGATGTAGAAGCAGGAGGATACTCCCTGTTCCCTGACTTCAGCGGTTCCAGCTTTATCCCTGCCGCTCCTGCAGTTTTCTCATTTGACTTCAGTTGGATTGCGGACAACCTGATTCAGTTCATTGTAATCGTATTCTCTTTCTTATATGTAGATCTTTTTGACACGGTAGGAACCCTCATCGGGGTCGCCTCTAAAGGCAACCTGCTGGACGAAAAAGGCAATCTGCCTAGAGTAAAGGGAGCGTTAATGGCAGATGCATGCGGTACAATTTTAGGCGCCTGCCTGGGAACTTCCACTGTAACTAGTTATGTGGAATCCAGTGCCGGTGTTGCCAACGGCGGAAGGACCGGTCTCACTGCGGTAACTACTGCGGTTCTGTTTATTGCTGCACTGTTCTTCTCCCCTATCTTCCTGGCAATTCCTTCTTTTGCCACCACACCTGCACTGGTATGGGTTGGCCTTCTGATGATCGGCGCTGTAAGAAATATGCATTTTGATGGAGATATCGCCGATGTCGTAGGAGGATTCCTGGCTCTGATCATGATGCCGTTCACCTACTCCATCGCCAACGGAATCATGTTCGGAATTCTGTCATGGGTTATCCTGAAAGTTCTGACAGGCAAGGCAAAAGATATTCCTTGGGTGATGTGGATCAGCACTTCTCTTCCTGCTTCGTGTTGTCACCCTCATCGCACAGCAGTAAACTTCATAGTACTGACAATACAAAATCCTCTGCGGAAAAAAACCGTAAGAGGATTTTTTATTTGGTGAAAGTTTTAGAGCCATGCTTTCCGACTGCGGATTTTTGTAGTATACTAGCTGTATCTGTAAAAGTCTCATATCGAATTTTATGAAAACAACTTATAAATCAAAGGAGAAGCGGCAATGGAATTTCGTGTATTGCGGTGGCAAGGGAGCAAAGCATCACCGGCGCTGCCGAATATTTACATCTTTCCCAGCCAACTCTGTCCCGTCAGCTGAAGGAGCTGGAGGAAGAACTAGGCAAACAGCTTTTTATCAGGGGAAACCGCAAAATCACCTTAACAGAAGAAGGCATGCTTCTAAGAAAGCGGGCTGAAGAAGTTACAGAACTGATAGAAAAAACCCGCAGAGAAATACAGCTTAATGATGCAGTTCTATCCGGAGACATTTATATCGGTGCGGGTGAAACTGAATCCATTCGTATCATTGCAAAAACCCTTTGTAAACTGCAGCAAAACTACCCTGCCATTACACTGCATATTTCAAGCGGTGATTCTGCAGTGGTGACAGAAGAACTGGACAAAGGTCTTTTAGATTTCGGACTTCTTTTTGATCCTGCAGATCTCTCCAAATATAATTATCTCAAAATTCCCCGTAAAGATGTCTGGGGTGTTTTGATACGCCGCGATTCAGAGCTCGCTTTCAAAGATTCTATCCGCCCAGAAGATCTGTGGGATAAGCCTTTAATCCTTTCAAGGCAGCACAGAGAGGGAAGTATGCTGTCAAAATGGCTGAGTAAAAGCCAGGCCGATCTGCATATCACAGCTACCTACAGTCTGTTGTACAACGCTTCCATTCTGGTCGATGAAGGTCTTGGCTGTGCACTGACGCTGGATAAAATCATCAATACCGAGGGCACCAGTCTCTGTTTCAAACCACTGAATCCGCCGCTGACAGCAGATCTTTACATCGTTTGGAAAAAATATCAGGTATTCAGCAAAGCCGCAGATCTGTTTCTCAAGACACTGAAGGACAGCCTGAATCAGCCAGAAGAGTAGTCCCGTCTCAGCCATCCTTTCGCCTTCTGGAAAAACAATTCTGCAATGACGTATAACGGGTTCAGCGGACAGTCGGTTTGCTTCTATATTATTCAATTCATTTAGAAATACACAGAAACCTGCCCTGTTTAATCTCGCCGGCTTTCGAAAACCGTTCCCTTTATGAAATCTCAGAGTTTCTGTAGGCAGAAGGATTTTCCCTGCGTTCTTTCTGACAGTCTGACCGGTTGTCTCATAAGATCTGATCTGTCACACCTGCACTTACCGCCTCACGGAACGTCCCAAACGGTTATTGATAATGGTGTCATTGCGCAGCGCCACTTCTCCGCCGATTAATACCCAGTCAAAGCCCACCGACGGAATCTGTCCGTTTTCATAGGTTGCCAGATCTTGCACCTTCTCCAAGTCAAAAATTACAATATCGGCATCACTTCCCGGAAGCAGATTGCCCTTCTTTGGCAGATTCAGACGTTCTGCCGCCATAGTAGTCATTTTTCTAACCCCTTCCATCAGGCTGATCTTGCCTGTACGAATATATTCAGAAATAAACCGGGCAAAGGTTCCGGAAGCCCTCGGATGGCCTTTCCCCTCAGTACGAGTTCCATCACTGCCAATCATTACAAGGGGAGCCAGCAAAGCTCTTTCCACATCATCCGCCCTCATAAAATACCCCACTGTGGCAGTGTGGGGAGCATTTTTTCGCAGTTCCTCAAAGATTTCCTTTGTACAGCGGTGTCCCGCATATTTGCCGCTTACAATTAAAATACTGTCATAATCAGCCTGGTAACTCTCAAGAAAACCATCATCATAAGTGGTCTCTCCAATACCTGTGCTGAAAGCATTATACGGGTAACAGTCACACAAAATGTCGATACCGCTGCGACGATAATCTTCAATATTACTCAGCAGCTTCTTCATCTGCCCGTAACCTCCCATACTGCCGATATGAGAAAACTGCACACGTACGCCGCATTCTTTTCCCATGCGAGCAAGTTCCTCCGCCGCATCAAAGACGCCATCCACATCCGCACGCACATGAGAGGATACCAGCTTTCCGTCTTTTCGACAGAGGCTGCACAGAGATACGATCTCATCCCAGGTGGTGCCCGGCACATACTTTACACCGAAAGAAATTCCCAGACAGCCACTATCAAGAAATCTGCGGCAGACCGATTTCATTTCCGCTAAATCCTCCACAGTGACCGGCTCATATTTGCTGCGGTTCCCCTTTCTGTTCCGCAAATAAGTGTGCCCTGCCAGCAGCGCCAGATTCACAGGCGCTCCATCTCGATCAATAATATCAAGATACCTATCCGGATCACAGACATTGCTGCCGCAGTTTCCTCCCACATCCAGCGTAACTCCCATACGGAGTGCCGACTCTCCCATGCTTCGCGCAATGGTATCAGAAGCGGCGTCATAATCATCTTCATGCATATGAATATCAATAAATCCAGGGCAGACGATTCTGCCCTCTGCATCAATGATCAGATCTGCCTCCGGTTCTTCCGTTGTCACGGCGGAAATGCGTCCATTCTCTATATACACATTGGCAACTTCATCAATCTCCTGTTTTGGATCAACCACATGGCCTTTTTTTATCAGTACACGTTTCAAAATATTTTTCTCCTTCTTATACTCTTTGTCTATCATTTTACGAAAATTCTTTTTTTAGTTCAATAGCGCTTCTCTCACTTTTCTGTTATTTTTTTCGCATCTGTCCATAATAAGGGTAAGATTATCTTTAGAAAGGACTAACAAAGATGAATCATCTGAATCATGAAAAATCCCCCTATCTGCTGCAGCACGCAGAAAACCCCGTAGACTGGTATCCCTGGTGCGAAGAAGCATTTACTCTGGCAGCAGAGCGGGATGTTCCCATATTTTTAAGCATAGGTTATTCCACCTGTCACTGGTGTCACGTCATGGCACATGAGTGCTTTGAGGACGAAGAAGTCGCTGCAATTCTTGGAGAAGGATTTATTGCTGTCAAAGTAGATCGAGAGGAGCGTCCTGATATCGACAGTATCTACATGTCAGTCTGCCAGGCTATGACCGGTTCAGGCGGCTGGCCACTGACTGTCATTATGACACCAGATAAAAAACCATTCTTCGCAGGAACTTATCTTCCAAAACATGGCCATTCCAACAGCTTTGGCCTAATGGAACTTCTGCAGGCCATATCGGAAAAGTGGCAGACAAACAAAGAAGAACTTCTAAGTCAAAGTAATGCTGTCATAAACTATCTGCAGCAGCAGGAAGTATCTCCAGATAGCCGGATACTGCCTGAGCCTCATGAACTTATAGAAGACGGACTTTCGGCTTTTTCTCGAGCTTTTGATAAAAAAAACGGCGGCTTCGGCAGAAGTCCCAAGTTTCCTGCATCCCACAATCTTATCTTTCTCATGGCACAAAAAGGGAAAAAGGGTGATAAATATCTGGCTATGGCCGAAAAAACTTTGATACAGATGTACCGGGGAGGAATCTTTGATCACATCGGAGGTGGATTCTGTCGTTATACCACAGATGATATCTGGCTGACGCCACATTTTGAAAAGATGCTCTATGACAACGCTCTGCTGCTTCTCACCTACAGTCAGGCCTGGCAGGAAACAGGCAGCAGCTTTTATCGCACTGTAGCAGAAAAAATTGCTGCCTATGTTCTGCGGGAGCTGACCGATTGTGAAGGCGGATTTTACTGTGGCCAGGATGCAGACAGCGACGGCATCGAAGGCGGATTCTACATCTTTACACCAGAAGAAATCCGTTCGCTGCTTCCCTTAGAATCAGCAGCTTCTTTCTGCTCTCGCTATGACATTACGCCCCAAGGGAATTTTGAAGGAAAGAGTATCCCCAACTTACTGTCCTGCGAAACTTTCAGAGAGTTCCCAGATGAGGATCTTTTGCGGATTCTGCAGGAATACCGTCTGGAAAGATCCACCCTTCACTGCGATGATAAAATTCTGACCGGCTGGAACGGACTGATGATTGCTGCTTTTGCCAGAGCTGCAAGACAGCTGAAAAAAGCGTCTCTGCTGGAAGCTGCTCTTCATGCCTGCGACTTCCTGTTAAAAAACCTTCACCGAGGTGAAGGCAGACTGTATACCAGATGGCGCCAGGGTCATCAGGCCTTTGAAGGAACGCTAGACGATTATGCATTTTTCACATGGGGCCTGCTGGAATGCTACAGCACCACCTTCAATCCTTTTTATCTTCAGCAGGCAGATATGATAGGAAGAAAAATGTTAGATCTGTTTTTTGATGAACGGGAAGGCGGCTGCTATCTCTACGCCAAAGACAGCGAACAGCTTTTTATCCGGCCCAAAGAAACTTATGACGGTGCAATGCCTTCCGGGAACTCTGCTGCCGCTCTGGTCATGAAAAAGCTGGCCTTTTTTACCGGAGAAAGAATCTGGGAGAAAGCCTGGTATCTTCAGTCACAATTTCTACAGCAACACTGTCACGAAAATCCGGCAGGACATAGTTTTTTTCTCTGGGTTCTGACAGACGCTCTGTCAGATGATGGACAACTTATCTGCACCATGAATGAAATAGAAACTCTGCCACCGGAAACCCTCTGCGAGCTGTGGGATCTGAATATGGATATTCTGCTGAAAACCTCTGAAACACAGGAGCTGCTTCATCAGGTATCTCCGTATATGAAGAACTACCCCATCTCGCAGGAAGGACCTTCTTACTACTACTGTAAAGGAAACATCTGTTACAGTCCTGTCAGCAGTCTGGAAGAACTGACAGAACTGTGCTGAACGTTTTAAACTAAATTTTCTCTTTGACAATATAGATGGGGCGCTTTTTATTCTCCAGATAATCTTTAGACACATAGGCCCCCAGAATATAAAGAAACATCATCTGCAGGCTGCTTAAAAGCAGTACCAAAAACAGAATCAAATCCAGACGGCTGAATGCAGAAGGAGCCCAGATACTCTCCACAAGATTCCACAACAGAAATGCCATGCCACTGAAAAACAGCAGTCAGCCGATGATGCCTGCCAGTTTTAAGGGCGCAGTAGAGAAAGACAAAATGCCCTCAAAGGCGTAAGAAAACAGGCTTTTAAAACTCCATTTTGTAGTTCCTGCTGTCCGTTCCACTCCTTCATACTCAATCCATTTTGTATTGAAACCTACAAAGGAGAACAGTCCTTTCATATACCGGTTATATTCTTTCATTTCCAGAATAGCATCAACCATCGTTCTGCTCATCATGCGAAAATCACCGTGACCATCGGACATATCCATCTTCGTTAACCGTTTGCTAATTTTATAAAAACTTCTGAAAAAAAGCTGCGAAGCAGTCCGTCCCCCTGACGACCCTTTCTCAGTCCGCCACAGCAGTCAAAGCCTTCACTGCTGACCGCCTGGTACATGGGAGCAAGCAAAGCCGGAGGATGCTGCAAATCAGCGTCCATAATCACACAATAACTGCCGCGTGCCTCACGCAGACCTGCATACATTGCCGCTTCTTTTCCAAAATTCCTTGAAAATATTACATAACGGACATGGCTGTCCTTTTCAGCCAGATCTCTGAGCATAGTTCCTGTGGCATCTGCACTTCCATCATCTACAAAAATAAGTTCATAATCCGTTCCCTCTATATTTTCCAGAGCCTGTCCCGTTTCTCTGTAAAATGCAGGAAGTGCCTCTTCTTCGTTATAGCAGGGAACTACCACACTGATCAGATCTCTTTCAATCACGAGAAACACCTCTTTCCTTAAATATACTGTACTTGCATGCAAAATAATTCAGCAGAACAGTCATAACACTCACAGTAATTTTCGAAATCAGAGAACCGATTCCTACACAGTCCACCAGTATGAACAGTAATAGATTTTCGATAAGCAGTGTGACCAGTCTCAGCGAGACAAACTGCAGAAATTCCTGCCGCTTATCCCCTCTCGAGCGAAAAACCATACTTCGATTTGCAAAATAGGCA
>CABSEO010000012.1 GCA_902476665.1 uncultured Emergencia sp. | reverse complement strand
CTTATTAAAGTAAGAGATAAAGTGATCCGCCAATATCAAAATATCTTCATGACGTTCAGATAAAGGGGGAAGATACAGATAAAGAACCGACAGACGATAAAACAGATCGGGTTTCATTTTCCCTTCTTTTATCAGCTTGTGAGGTTCTTCATTGGTTGCTGCGATAATCCTTACATCTACTTTTCTTTCCTTTACAGCACCAATACGTCGAACTGCCTTGGATTCCACTGCTTTTAGAATCTTTACCTGCAGCATCAGATCCAGTGAGTTGATTTCATCGAGAAACAATGTTCCGCCTTCAGCCTGTTCAAAAAGCCCGGGCTTATCCTCTGCCCCGGTAAAGCTTCCCTTGACTGTACCGAACAGAATACTCTCTATGATAGACGCAGGGAGAGCTCCGCAGTTTACGGAAATAAACGGGCGTGCATACCGTCTCCCCCCATTGTGAAGCGCCTGCGCCACCAGTTCCTTCCCCGTTCCTGTCTGACCATAAATCAGCAGTGTTGAGTCGGTCAGAGCCAGCTTCTCTATTTTCTCCTTAATCAGGAGCATGGTTTCGTCACTGGTGATGATATCTTCGGTAATGTATCTGGTGTTGTTTTTCCGATAAATCAGGTGTTCTGCATGCTTTTCAATTTCCCGGATGTGGTCTCTGTCATAAACCAGTTCCGAAAACTCCAGTGCAGCAACAGGCTTTTCTCCCTGACAAATAGGGTAAGCACAACCGATCTTGGTCATCATTCCATTGCTCCGTCCACCAACCTGATATTCAAAATGCGGGAAAGAAAGCCCTTCCCTTGCTGCCCTGACTGTAGGATAATCTTCATTCAGATTGGGGTAAATCTCCCGAAGGTATTTCCCATTGATACTTCTGATATCCGTCTCAAAATGCTGAAGAGACCCCACATCACCATACAGGATTTGCCCGTCGGGTGCAATTATCATAAAATCTTTATATTTGCGGCGGTTGATCATAGGCGTTTCACTTTCCTGTTCCTTTTAATTTCTGCTTCGGTTAAATATCAAGATTTGCGGCTGTTACATCATGTTTCTTTGTATAAATATAGGAGAATATGTAAATCAGTGTGTAAGATACTGCACAAACAGCGATTGCGGTTCTTTCGCCCGGATCCATCAGTGTCACTACCAGCATCAGCATAAATGCAATAATGCCCAGAATCGGCACAGCCGGGAAAGCAGCGACCTTATAAGGCAGTTTTTTCACGTCTCCACCTTCCGCGATATATCTTTTTCTGAAATTGTACTGACAGATACAAATAACAGTATACATAAAAATATTGCCGCCGCCGATAAACCATACGATAAACAGATACACTGTATCTTCCGCAACAAACTCAGATATAATTCCAATCAGAGCGAAGATCATTGAAATGGTCAAAGCTACAAGCGGCACACCTTTTTTGCTTGTCTTGGCACAGATTTTCGGTGCCTGACCAAACTTTGCCATAGACCAGAGGTATCTGGCACAGGCATAAGTAAAGTAATTTCCGGATGTGAGAGCTGCAGTCAATACAATAAGATTGACAATCAGGGCAGCACTGCTCAATCCTACATGTCTGAAAGCGTAAACAAATGGACTGCCCAGTACAGATGCCTCCTGCCAAGGCAGAATCGCAGCTACCACAGCAATAGCCACCACAGTAACCAGAATCAGAATGAGAATAGTCAGATTAATCATCTTAGGAACTGCTTTTTCATCTTTCAGCTCGCCTGCCGCAGATGCAACAACTTCGGTTCCTGCATAGGCATAAAATGAAGTCAGAGTAACAGCTCCCATACCGGCAATTCCGGTTGGAAACAGACCATCGTCAGTGTAATTGCTCAGTCCAATCGCTTCACCATCACCGGCACCGCACATTAAAGCTACGCCAACGATAACAAAAGCTGCTACCAACAGAATTTTCAGGCTGGATACCCAGAAAGAAACGTCTCCGAATTTTTGTGCATCCAAAAAGTTCACGCCAAATAGAATCACTGCAAAAATGACGATCCACATCCAGGTTGGCGTATTAGGCAGAATATCCTTCATAATGATAGCTGAAGCCACAATTTGCGCAGTTATGGTTGCTGCAGCACCAATCCAGTTAACCCATCCAATCGTAAAACCCATGGCAGGACTGATAAATTCTGTAGAATAAGCCTGCAGACTGCCTGCAACCGGCATAATGGCAGAAAGTTCACCCAGACAGCTGGTCATCAGCCATACGATAAATCCACCGATTAAATACATTACAATTGCACCGCCCGGACCCGCTGTTGAAATAACATCTCCGGAGCTCAAGAAAAGGCCTGTACCAATTGTTGCGCCTACACCTACCATAACCGCTGCGTTGGTTTTCATGGTACGCTTTAATCCGGTACTTTTTTCCATGACCCTTTCTACTGAAGTTTTTGTTTCGTTCATATTTGATAAACCTCCTTGAAAAAATTGCGAACAACGTAATATAACGCAAATTCTATGCCAAGTCATTTCTTAAAGACAGTTCGTCCAGACATAGGTAAACCTTTCATTTTCTCCGATTTTACGTACTTGCTTTCCTCGTATTTATAACTTTTGCGTCGTAAAAATATTTTACTGTAAAATAAATATTTTTACAACCTCTATAAAAAATTTTTCGCCCCAGCAAAAAGAGACGGTAAGCAAACCCGTCTCTTTTTCGTTTATCTTATTCTACTATGCGTCTTACCGTCATCACGGCACCAATATAATCTGTTCCTGTCACTGCAATGCCAACATTCTCATTAACAGCATGAACAATCTGACCGCCGCCGATATAAATTCCGACGTGACCGTAATAACAAACCAGATCTCCCGGCTGAGCCTCTGCCAGCGAAACTTCTCTGCCGTAACTTCTCATCACACCGGCATCATGCGCCATAGTAATGCCGAAATGTGCATAGACTGACAGGACAAAACCGGAACAGTCCGCTCCATTTGTCAGGCTGGTTCCTCCATATACATAAGGATTTCCTACAAACTGAAGAGCGTAACTGGCAACGTCGGAACCGCTTCCCTGATAGGTTGTCCCATCGGTCGGTGCAGGAAGTACACCTGTACCTTTTACAACAATCTTGTTTTTAGGCTCTTTTGTCACCTCAGAACTCAGCTCCTGTCTGTCTGTGACTGATCCATTGGTACTGGTCACTAACTCTGTCACAGTCTTTTCTCCATAGGCCCCCTGCTGTTTTACAACAGTGGTGTTTTTCAGTTCTGCCGAAGATGTCTCTGTCACAGTCTTAAACTTAATCTGTTTTTCAGATGTAACTTCTTGTTTAATCACAACACTGACCATCGGTTTCATTTCATAGAGGCGTACTTTATCACCCGGAAACAGGTTGGCCAGATCCATATCAGTATTCATCTGGGCCAGTTCCCTTACTGTAAATCCATAGCGATCAGCAATGCTCCAGGCACTGTCTCCGCTCTTTACCGTATAAGTTTTCTTTTCTTTCGTTCCTGACAGAATATAGTCTACCGCTGTAGAAACCGTAGACACTTTTGGCTTGTCTGAAACTTTATAGTTCTTCTTTTCAACAGTCATAGCCGGAGTACACTGTATAGATTTTACCACAGCCCCTTCTCTGACGTAGTAGTTTTTTACGTCACGGATGACCTGCTTGGCTGAAGACTCAGACGTTAAAACCGCCACAGTCTTTGTTCCGATTTTTACATCCCAGTATTCTTCAGTAGCATTGGCTTTTACCACAAATCCGGCAATCACCGCTAAAATGCCGATTGCAAGGGCGAGCACCCCTGCAATCAGATATTTTTTGGATATTCTTTGTCTAACTTGATTCATGGGAATAATCCTCAATTCATAGATTAGCTAAAAATTCGTCTTACACCGATAACAGGTCCTGTATAGTTAACGCTGGTAATTCTGATTCCCAGACGCTCATTAACTGCATGAACCGCTTTACCATTGCCTGCATAAATTGCAACGTGACCTGAATAAATCAAAATATCTCCCTGCTTCACATTCTTATAAGAAACAGATTTTCCCACGCTGGACTGACCGACACGCGGAAGGTTCACGCCGAAATGTTTATATACGGAATATACAAAACCTGAGCAGTCTGCACCGTTTGTCAGACTGGTTCCTCCATATACATAAGGATTGCCGACAAATTTCTTTGCATATTCTACAACTTCTGTTCCTTCAGCAAAATCAAAAGTTTTGCCAGCCTTTGCCGTTACTGAGCCGGTTCCCTTCAGGACAACCTTATCAGTAGGCTTTTTAACAACTTCTGAGGAAATCAACTCACTATCTGTTTCCTCACCGTTTACCTTCGTGACCTTTTCGACCACTTCCTTCTTGCCTTTTACTCCTTTTGTCTGTACCTTCTGAGTGCCCTTTTTCATAGTGGCAGAATTCTTGTAAACTGTGTCATAGTCAATTGACTTCGTAGTGGTAATCTCTTCTACTGTGGTTACTTCCACATACGGAACTTCCCCATAAAGCACCAGATAAGTGCCTTCCTTAATCGTTTCGTCTGCGTCGTAATCATTGAAGTTCAGGGTTACCAGTTTCTTGGCTGAAATACCTTTGTCTTTTGCGATGGACTCCAGACTGTCGCCTTCCTCCGTCTTATAGACATAGTATTCAACCTTTCCTTCGCTCAGTTGTTCAACCGCATCCTCAACATCAGTGGTATTGCTGCTGAGTGCTTCAAACTCTAAACCATAAACAGATGTAACTTCCTTAATTTCAATCACCGGATCAAACTGTACATCAATCACATTTGATCCTTCTGACAGATAATAGTTCTTTAACCCCTCTATTACCTGTTTTCCGGACTCTTCTGAATCCACATATAAAATTTCTTCATCTCCAATGGTGACTGCCCACAATTCTCCGGTTGTATCCTCTGCCGCAAAAGAACGGCTGCTTGTGCTGAATACTGTTGTGAAAACCATGGCTGCAATCAATAAAACTGAGGCAGTTGCTTTAAACACCCTTTTGATTTTAGTATTGACTCTTGTCATAGATTCATTTGTCATAATACTATCTTCCTTTTCATGTTTTTCAATTGTCTCACAAGCTATACTCTAAACTATATACATCAAAAAGTCAACGTTTCTAAAGATTCTTCACATAACTTTCACAAAAGAAAATCGCTATAAATATTGAAAAATCAACATGTACAGCGATTTCAGAATTCTTAAGAAACCTTAAGAATTTCTTAATCTAAATTTTATATTTTTTCATACATTCTAATATATTTTCATCGCTTCTACTCTAAAACAAGTAACGCTCCCCCCTGGACTCTTTCTCATACGTCTGGAGAGTCACTTCTTTTACCCGTAATGCTTTCTTTTTCATTAACGCTCATTAAGAATAATTAAGGATATCAATGTATTCTTTTCTCGATTTTTGAGATTTCCTCTGCTATGATAAATTTACTTCAAAACAAGACTGTTTTTTGGAGAAAAAAACGAAAGGGGTAAAATTATGAAGAAGCAAGCACTGGTAATATTATGCCTCATCATTGGCTGCGGCATTCTCACATCATGTGGTGCCGGCAGTAAAGAAGTGTCCTGCATTGATATTGTCAAAGCATGCTCCCAGATTGCTGACAAGGGCAGCTTTGATACTTACACCACCTATGGCGAAGATCTGTACAAGGACAGTTTCGATACAATGTACGGAGTGCAGTATGATATGCTGGACGACGGAGCTGTACTGTATACAGAAAGCGGCGGCAAAGCTGATGAGATTTCTATCATGCATTTGAAAAATAATGCCGATGTCTCCATTGCAAAACGCAAGCTGGAAGATCGTATATCTGAGCGCAGAAATATGTTTGCCAATTATAAACCTGAAGAGGTATCGAAGCTGGACAGTGCCTATGTCATCGTGCAAGGAAATTATGTAGTCCTTATCATCAGTGATGATAACCAGAAGTTTGAAACAGAAATCAGAAAAAATATCAGCAAGGAGGCTGAGTAATCATGGGATTTATGAAAAAAAATACAAATACCGATCATCCGACAGCCAGGTCATCCGGCTCTGGCGTACTGAACAAAATTTATGCAGGAGGCATGGTCGTTCTGATCATCGCGGTTGCTGCACTTCTGATTCAAAACAGTATGATGATTAAACAGATGGACAAAGTTCTGGGAGAATCTGAAGGGAAGATTCACGAATTATACGATAACACTGCTGTCATAAATGCGTTCAAATCCGAAAGCACCGAAGATGATAAGAATCTCAATGCGGAAGATGCCTTTATCCTGGATAAAGCCCGTGAAGTTCTGAAAGAAGTCATCAAAGATGATATGTCGGATTACGAGAAAGAAAAGGCCATCTATGAATGGCAGATAAACTGGGTCAACTATCAGGATGAGAATCTGTCTCCTGTTAACGGCGGTCAGGATAAAAGTCATCTGCCTTACGGAGTTCTGAAATATCATCAGGCAATATGTGTAGGCAATGCCACTACATTCAAGCTGTTCATGGATATGCTGGATATTCCATGCCAGATTATTCATTCTACTGTGAACGGGGAGCATGCATGGAATCTGGTTAAACTGGAAGATGACTGGTACCATGTCGACATTACTTTTGACAGTGGAACAGGCGGAAATATTGAATACACATATTTCAATGTACCCGACAGCATTAAAGATGACGGTTCCTACCCTTGGGATCACGCAGAAATTCCTGCAGCAGAAGGCACAAAATACTGCTATATGTTCAGAAACGCAGTTACATTAGATAATTTCTATGCAATCCCGAAGGAACTGAAAAAAGCGGCTGACAAAGGAAAATCCACCGCATCGTTCATCTTAAAGGACACAAACGGTTTCACACAGGATGTTGCCAATTATATTTCTGACAACTTGTATGTCGGTACAGGAACCGTATATTTCGGAGATTCCTATGCAGTTGGAGGAAAAGTAATCTACGTTTACAATTTCAGAGACCAGGAAGAAGATACTTTTGATAATGAAAATACGGAGACCTTTGAAAAACTTGACAGAATACTTCAGAAATTGAACAATGGTAAAACTCCGACCGTTTCAGATGAATACGAAGAGGATATATCTGCCTTCAGTGAAAATGAAGCGCATAGCTTATAATACTTCCTGTTTTCAAAAGGGGGAAACATGGTTTTCAGTAGTTCAGTTTTTTTACTTGCATTTCTGCCCGCCGTGCTGGTATTCTATTTCCTGATACCTGCAAAATACACGAGCGGCAGAAATGCTGTTCTGCTCGCAGCCAGTCTGATTTTTTACGGCTGGGGAGAACCGAAATATATACTTTTAATGCTGTTATCCATTCTTTTTAACTATCTTCTGGCTCTTACCATTGAAAACAGAAGAATCAGAGAAAAACGATACAGTATTAAAATCATACTTCTTATCTGCGTGGCAGGAAATCTTTCCATTCTGGGATTCTTCAAATACACTGATTTTCTGCTTCATACAATCAGTCAGATTTCAGGAAGCAATCTTGGACTTCTCAATATTGCGCTTCCGGTCGGTATCTCGTTCTATACGTTTCAGACCATGTCTTATGTGATCGATGTATACAGAGGTACTGTAAAAGCTCAGAGAAATCTGCTTGCTTTCGCTTTATATGTTTCTCTGTTTCCGCAGCTGATTGCAGGGCCTATTGTTCGCTACAGAGATGTCGAGCCTGCTCTTTCCTGCCGTGCTGATGATACAGAGCGCATTGCAGAAGGCATACGGCGTTTCATCATCGGGTTCGCCAAAAAAGTGCTTCTCGCAAATCAGATCTTTGTCCTTTGGAATGAGATCTCTCGAATGGATACGATTTCTGCATCAGCAGCATGGCTGGGAGCGCTTGCATTTACAATGCAAATCTATTTTGATTTTTCAGGCTACTCAGATATGGCCATCGGTTTAGGAAAAATATTTGGATTTGATTATCAGGAAAATTTCAACTACCCATATACCGCCTGCAGTATCACTGATTTCTGGCGCAGATGGCATATCTCACTGAGTTCCTGGTTCAAAGAATATGTATATGTTCCGCTGGGTGGTAATCGCAAAGGCCTGCCTCGACAAATCTTCAATATCGCCGTTGTCTGGGCTCTTACAGGACTGTGGCACGGTGCCGGCTGGAATTTTATTCTTTGGGGAGTCTATTTTGCCGTCATTCTCATCTGCGAAAAGCTATTTCTTCTGAAGATGACAGAGAAACTGCCGCATGTCTTTCGCCATCTCTATGCAATGGTTTTCATTATTGCCGGCTGGGTTATCTTTGCCATTGATGATATGACGAAAATGGCACACTACTTCTCTATGATGTTCGGTGCATCAGGGAGTTTTATAGATGATACGTTCCTCTACTTTGTGGAAACAAGAGCTTTGCTGCTCATTGTGTGCATCCTCTGTGCCACACCTTTTCCCGCCAGGCTGTTCAAAGCTGCTGAAAAAAGACTTAAAAATCATCAGACAATCCGATGGAGTCTAGAAATCCCCCTTTTTTGGGCTGGATTTCTTCTTACGGCAGCCTTTCTGGTCAGCGGCTCCTATAATCCGTTTCTTTATTTCAGGTTTTAAAGGGAAGGTACCTGACTATGAAAAAGTATAATAAAATATTCATAACCGCTTCTGCCCTGCTCCTTGCTTTTCTTTCCCTGGCAACATATCTTTCTCCTGATATCCGGTTTTCAGAAAACGAAAACAGATATCTGGCAGAAAAACCTGTGCTGTCAATAGAATCAGTCCTAAACGGTCACTTCGAGAAACAGGCGGAAAACTACCTCAGCGATCATATTTTTGGACGCGAAAGCTTTGTCACTGCCAAAAGCATCACAGAAACTGCTTTCGGTATCAGAGATATCAATGGCACTTATCTGTGCAGGGACGGTCGTCTGGTGCAGAGAATCACCGAAAGGGAATTCGACTGGACAAAGTATGAAAACAATCTCCGGCAGGTGAAAGAGCTTCAGCAGATTCTGAATTCTAAAGGAATCGGTGTTTCTCTGATGCCGGTACCCACTGCACAGTACATATACCACAACCGGCTTCCCGCACATGCACTGCGGTTTGATGAAGATAAAGCCTTTTCCATGGCAGAAACTGCACTGAAGGGCAATCTTATCGATCTTCGTTGGATTCTGGAGCATTACGCCAAAAAAGAATCCGGAAACGTCTTCTTCAGTACAGACCATCATTGGACAGGGTTCGGTGCATTTCTCGCATATAAACAATATCTCAGTCTGCTTGGGTATGATATCTCCAAATTTACTTATACACCGCAAACGCTTTCAGATGACTTTAAAGGAACATTATATTCAAAAGTGCTTCTTCCGCAGATGGAGTCTGATGTCATAGAATGTCCTTCCGGAACAGACAAAATAAACTACACAGTTACCATCAGAGGAAAAAAGTACAACAGTCTGTTTCAAAAGGATTATCTGAAAAAGAAAGACCAATATGCCGTATATTTCGGAGGTAACTTTGATGTGGTAGATATAAAAGTCAAGCAAACATCTGCCGATTCCGGTAAAGAAAAACTTCTTATCGTCAAAGATTCTTTTGCAAATTCTTTTGTTCCCTACCTTCTGGAGAACTTCTCCCAGATTACCATGATAGATCCGAGATATTACAGGGATAATATCACAACACTGGCAGAATCTTATGACAGAGTTCTCATTCTCTATAATATAGCCGGTCTGGCTGAAAAAAATCTTCACCTGAATCAGGCTTTGCTGCAGTAGTTCATGGAACCATTAACATAATAACAATTCTAATCTGGCGCAAACATAAAAATCCCGAAATCTGTATAATCTCCTGTGAGTGGAGTCCTTTATACATTCTTCGGGATTTCCATTATTACTGACGTTTTCAGTTGCTTTTATCAGTCCTGTTCTGCGTACCTTCTTCTGTTTACTCTTTTTCGAACAGTTTTCTTTTTTTGCTTTGAGCCGGAAGAAACTCTTCGGATATAACCATAAACCACCACATAAATGACTGCGCATAAAATCATAGCGGCGAACACGTCCAGAATTGAGTGCTGTTTGATAAAACAGGTGGCCATGCAGATCAGCGCCGACATGAAGACAGAGAGTACCTTGACCCACAATTTTCTGACAGTCTTAGTGGTACAAACACCAAAAGCAGCAACAATCGCACCTACTGCATGTACGCTAGGCAGCACATTCGTATTGGTGTCTACAGCATAAATCGCCTTTACCATGTCTGTCAGAAAATTATCTCTGGGAAAAACCTGCGGCCTCAGATCCTGCCCGTTTGGAAAGATCAAACAGATCAGAATGCTGGCAGAAAATCCGATCATAATACAATACATGTACAGCTTAAAATTGGGTATATCCTTGATCATAAGCCAGATTCCCACGATGAAAAGCAGCGGATACCAGAAATAATATGGTATGACAAACCACTCATTAAAAGGAATCCAGTCATCCAAAAAACACCAGGATGACCAGTAATCCGCCGTTTCCGGCACCAGATACTCAATCAGAAAAAAACTGATCAGGTACACCGGTACATACAGTACCAGCAGTATATGTTTATGCTCTCTCAAATCATTTAATTTAATCCCCTTTTTCATTTCAAACCCCTAATCCTGCTTCTTTGGCACAATCAACTGAATTGCACCTTTTATATTCTCTATCCTGATATTCTCGCAACCTTGCTGATACTCTCCATCCAAAGTCCACGGCATGTCCGCGTTAGCAGTAATCTCCAGATTTCCGCTGCTGAAAAGAGAGATCATCGGCGAGTTAAAATTCTGTGTCGTCAAAGCCAGTAAAATCTGATTCAGTTCCAGAATATTTGCAGGAGACTTAATCAGCATAACCTCAAATTTTCCGTCGTTCATATCCACCAGATCGTCAGACAGGGTTAACAGACCTCCCACAGAAGTTGAATTACAGATAGCACCAAAAAGATATTCTCCTCCATAAATCCCCTGCTCCATTTTCAGACGCAGTTTCAATGGTTTAATGGCTGGGATATCTTTAATACCCTCTATGATATAGGCAAGATGTCCCAGCATGTTTTTGATACTCTGAGGCGCTTCGTAAGATGCCTTTGTGAATGCTCCAAAAGACGCCACATAAGAAAAATGTCTGCCGTTAAAGGTTCCGATATCTACATACCGCGGTGCACCTTCCACAATGTCTCTGGCAGCCTGTACTACATCCTTGGATAGATGAAGACTTGATGCAAAGTCATTGGTACTGCCTGCCGGAATATAACCGATAGGAACTTTCAGCTCTGCCTCCAGCAGTCCATCCACCACCTCGTTGAAAGTTCCGTCTCCGCCTATGCAGACAATCAGATCATACGCAGCTCCGTGTTCTTTGGCAAAAGCTGTGCCATCACCTCGTCCCGCCGTAGTTTTTACTGTAACCTCATAGTCCGCCTTACAAAAGACATCAATAATCTCTACAAAAAATTTATTGGCATGCCTGGTCCCTGCACAGGGATTTAATATGATAAGTACTTTTTTCATCTTCTTCTCCTTCTCCCGTTCTTTCCTTCTGAGCACGGCCTTCTCAGCTGCCGCTCTTTCCTTTGTTTAGAGGCCATCTGAAATGACCCGAAATTTTCATACCATCGGAAGCAAAGATTCGATCCTCTTCAGCCGCGGGATCTTTTCCATGCTGAATGATATATGGTCTTCCCCATAAGTTCCTGAGATTAGAAACAATCGCCACATGACTGGACTCAAAAGTGACAATATCCCCTGCCTGCCAGGCAAGATAATCATCCACATCCGTAGAAAGAACTTCAGCATTTCGCTCAAAAAAACGTTCCAGCTGGGGCACCAGTCTGAAATCGATATTGGGATCCCTTACAGAAATGATATCTTCATAAGCTTCAAAATTGGCAGCAATATCTGCATCAACCAGATCTCTAAGAACGATGCCTTCCGCCATAAAACCTTTCCAGACCACATCTGTACACACTCCGATGTCATCCGGAGGATACCCTCCTGCATAATACCCGTCGTCATAACGCAGATCCTCATTACTGATATAGGCTCTGGCAGCCATCATAATATTCCAGCCCTGTGCACGCTGGGCCTCCAGCTCTTCAGGACTGGCCGTTTCTTGTTCCTCTGTGCCAAGAAAATAAACAGCACCACCTAACATGACACTGACCAGTATCGCCATAAAAACAACAAATCTGGGTTTAATTCGATATTTTCTTTTCTGTCTTCTAGCTCTTGGATATCTGCTCATTCAAACTCCCCCTTTAGTGTCTTTCCATACTTTATTAAATAAAATGCCAAGACACAACACCCAGGACAAAAAATAAAACCAGAAAAGCAGAGCAGCCATACTTGCCAGAGAACCGTAAATAATATCATAGTAAGAATATACAATCGTTACAACCAGCATACCCACTGCACCTAAAATACTTCCGGGTAGAATCTCTCTGAATGCCAGCTTGTCATTAGGCAGTACATAATAATTATAGGAAACCATAAAAAAATACAGAATCCCCGCTAGTGGCCACCTTAGCCAGATCCACATCGTATTGATCATGGTTCCGTCAATCAGCCGCTGCAGCACCAGCTGCCGAATCCGGTTCCCATATACCAGAATCACAGCAACAAATGCCAGAGTAAACACAGTCAGTGCCATTGTTTTAACAGCACGAATCCGTTCCCTCCAGAAGTTTCCTGTAGTTCTTCCGCTGGTATAGGTGTAATTTGCAATTCGCATCATGGAAAACTGTGCACGGGAAGCCGCCCACAACGCCATGATGATGAGAACGATATTGGATGTGGTCGCAGGTCTGTAGCTGAGAAGTTTCTTCAGTGTATCGCCCATACTCGGCGCCACGTATTTGCCGATCCATTCATCCAGAAAATCCAGAGAAATATCTAACAGTCCCAGAAGCTGAGACAAAACAATCACAGTCGGTACTAAAGACAACATGATATAAAAAGACATCTGCGCTGCAAAGCCCTGATAATAGGGATCTCTGAGCTGTCTGATTCCCAGCAGAACCATCTTGGCCCATCTGCTTGTCATAAATTATCTGTTCCTCTCTTTTAATCGCTTTTCCAACTCAGCCAATGCTTTTGCCCTGTGGCTGATCTGATTTTTTTCTTCCGGTAAAAGCTGTGCAAAGGTTCTCTGATAACCGTCAGGCACAAACAACGGATCATATCCAAACCCGTTATCTCCTTCAGGTGCCTCTATAATATGTCCCTCACATTCACCTCTGGCCGACAGAGATGTACCGTCAGGGAACACCATGGTGATGACGGACACAAATTTTGCCTTTCTCTCTTTATACGGCACGCCTTCCAGCAAATTCAGCAGTTTATCATTGTTTTTGGCATCATTGCCGTCTTCTCCTGCAAATCTGGCAGAATACACACCGGGAGCACCGCCCAGATATTCAACCATAAGCCCTGAATCATCAGCAATGGTTGTTTTTCCGCACATTTTCATGATTTCATTTGCTTTCTTAAAAGAATTCTCTTCAAAGGTCTCCCCGTCTTCTTCAATCTCAAAGTCAGGAATTCCCGCATCATCCCTGGAAATAATATTCATACCGAATTTCCGGGTGATGGCCTCAATCTCCGAAATCTTGTGCTGATTTCTGGACGCCGCTACAATCGTTTCCATGTCAGTTCTTCCTTTCTATACTTAAAATCTGAATTCCTATTTCTGCAGTATCTGTTTCTGTATCTCATGCAGCTGCGTACAGCCTTTCTGCGCTAATTTCAAAAGAGCCATCAGCTGTTCACTGGAAAAAGGAGATTCTTCGCCAGTGCCCTGTACTTCAATATACTCTCCTCTATCAGTCATAATCACATTCATATCTACTTTAGCATGGGAATCCTCTTCATAACATAGATCCAGCAGACATTGGTCGTTTACAATTCCTACGCTGACAGCTGACACCATGGAATTTACAGGAATTTCTTCGATCATCCCTTGTGTTTTCATCCACTTCATAGCTTGTACCATAGCCACATAAGCGCCTGTAATGGAAGCAGTTCTGGTTCCTCCGTCAGCCTGAATCACGTCACAATCAATCCAGATCGTTCTCTCTCCCAGCTTTTCCATATCGACCACTGAACGCAGAGATCTGCCGATGAGTCTTTGAATTTCCACAGATCTGCCGTCAGGCTTTCCTTTTTCTCTTTTTTTTCGTGTCCCAGTTGAACCGGGAAGCATAGCATATTCTGCTGTCACCCAGCCCTTGCCGGTTCCGGTAAGATGTTTGGCGGTGGATTCTTCCACTGAAGCCGTACAGATTACTTTAGTATTACCCATTTCTATCAGAACCGAACCCTGCGGGCTCATTAAATAGTGATCAGTGATTCTTACCGTTCTGATCGTGTCAGCCGGTCTGTCTGTTCTCATACGATCGCCTCGCTTTACATTTAAAATATCAGAAAAAACCTTTCAGGCCAATAACGATTAAAATGATACCACCCAAAAGTTCTGCTTTTTGCCCCAGAACATTCCCAAAGCAGCGTCCCATTATGATAGCGGCAAATACTAAAAAAGCGGTAATAGCAGCAATTACAGCTACTGCTGGAAAAATCTCTGTTCTGACAGCGCAAAATCCTACACCGACTGCAAAGGCATCGATGCTGGTTGCAATAGCCTGAAAAAACAGCACTGCCGAAGACAGTTCTTTTCTCTCCGGCCTGATTTCATCTCTACAGAAACTCTCGCGAATCATATTGCTGCCAATCAGCCCTAGAATCAGGAAAATCACAATGCCGCTGTATGCTGTAATCCAGCGGGCGAATATGGTTCCCGCACAGTAACCTATCAGAGGCATCAATCCCTGAAAAACACTGAAAAACAAAATCATGGCTGCATAATCTCGCTTTTTCAGGTTTGAATAAACCATTCCATCAGTCATAGAAACAGCCACAGCGTCCATTGCCAGCCCTGCTCCTATCACTGTGGTTTCGATCAGTCCCATAGATTCTCCCGTTCCCTATTGTTCCGTTATCCTTAACGGCAAATTTAACTAATAGTATATCATTTTCACGGTTTTCCCGCAAGTCCTGATGTGATATACTGGATACAATAATATAATATGTAGTAAGGAGTTTTCAATACGATGAAATTAACAATTTTAGACGCGTATTCCATCAACCCGGGGGATCTTTCCTGGGCTCCCATTGAAGCCTTGGGTTCCTTCTCCAGTTTCGACCGTACCGGGGACGATCAGATCATAGAACGGATTAAAGACTGTGACGGTTTTTTTGTCAGTAAATGCAAAATCACAAGACAGGTCATGGAAAGCTGCCGCAGATTAAAATTTATTGGAGTAACCGCCACAGGTTATGACAATGTGGATCTAGAGGCAGCCAAAGATCTGGATATCGCCGTCTGCCATGTTCCCGCCTACTCTACAGAAGCTGTGGCACAGCACACTTTCGCCCTGATTCTGGAACTGACCAATCTGGTAGGCAGCTAT
>CABSEO010000011.1 GCA_902476665.1 uncultured Emergencia sp. | reverse complement strand
TACAGGATGCTACAATCGGCATATGAGGATCCAGTCCCCATTTTACCGTGCTTAAGATAATAATAACCATCATAAAAACGATAGGAATCAGGGCTTCCCACACCTTCGGCAGCCGTGGTGTTCTTTGTTTTGTCATTAAAACGTCCTCCTTTATATTTCTTAGTTTCTGATAATTACAGCAAGAAATATGCCACGGCAAATCCACTCATTTTTCCTTCGCCAAGACCCTCAATTGTCCTGCTCCTCAGTAAAACGAGAAATTTTTTTCCGTAAATTTCTTCCTACCGGGAAATTTTTTTCACACTTTTGGATTTATACCATATTCATTAATTTTGTTCCAAAGCTGTCTGGCCGTAATACCAAGTTTTATTGCACATTTTGTTACATTCCCGGCCTCATCTTGCAATGCTTTTTCAATATAGTATTTTTCAAACCGACTGCGTGCTTGTTTTAATGTCATCGTTTCATTACAGGAGAAATCTCTGATAACAGTTGGTTCTTCTCTGATGCATCCTGGAAGCTGAACATCACGAAGAGTAATGACCCCGTCATCACTCAGTGCAACCATCCGTTCGATCATATTTTTCAACTCCCGCACATTTCCTGGATAATCATAATTTAACAACATCTCCATTACTTTCCCGTCAATATGGCTGATTTTCTTTTTCTGTTCTACTTCAGTCTTCCTGATGAAAAATTCCAACAGTCCCGGAAGATCCTCTTTTCTTTCCCGAATCGGTGGAATTACCATAGTTAGAGTATTGATTCGATAGAGCAGATCTTCTCTGAAACTTCCACTGTTAATTTCCTGTTCCGGAGTTTTATTTGTGGCAGAAATCAGCCGCACGTCCAAATCAATGGATTTATTGCTGCCAATTCTCTCTATCTTTCGAGTCTCCAGCACTCTCAGCAGTTTTCCCTGTAGACTCATGGGTAAGTCACAGATTTCGTCTAAGAAAAGCGTTCCAAAATTTGCCTCTTCAAATTTTCCGATCCGTTTCTGTACAGCACCTGTAAATGCTCCCTTTTCATGACCAAAAAGCTCTGATTCTATCACACCTTCCGGATAAGCCTGGCAGTTGATCGGTACAAAAGGTTCATTTCTACGATTTCCACTGCTGTGAATATAATTTGCAAAAACTTCTTTACCGACTCCCGATTCCCCCAGAAGAAGCACATTGATGTTTGTATCTGCAGTTTTATCACAAAGCTCTAAAAGTCGCAAATACCTGTCGTTTTTTGACTCGAGAAAGACTGTTTCAGTATTCTGATTTCTAAGAAGAATACTGCTTTTTTCAGTCAGTCTCTTCAGCTGGGCAAGTCTTTCTACCTTCATAAGCAGCTCTTCCAGTTCACTACTCTTTACAAAATAGTCTTTTGCTCCATATTTTATAGTATCTACAGCACTTTCAATAGAGCCATAAGCAGTCATTACTATGATATCCAGTTCGCCGTTCCCCTGAACCAGCTGTCTTATCAGCTCTTCGCCATCCATTTCTGGCATTCTCAAGTCTGTAATAACCAGATTCACCTCATTTTCTGCAATATATTTTAAGGCCTCTCTTCCATTGGAGCAGGTACTGGTATGATAGCCTGCCCTGTTTAAAATCATAGATACAACTCTCTGATACTCAGGCTCGTCATCAACAATTAGAATTCTATATCCAGTTTTCATCTCTTACTCCTTCTTTATTGGTATTTCAGCATAAAATACGGTTTCCTTTTCCCCCACATTTTCGGCTCTGATACTCCCCCCTGCCTGTTCCAGCTGTGACTGCACAATATACAGCCCCAAACCGGTTCCTTTCTCTTTGCTGGTATAAAAAGGGTTAAAAATGGCAAGGAGCTTATCCTCTTCCACCCCGCATCCAGTATCCTTAAATATCAGTTTCACCATATCTGTTTCCAGACCGACTCTCATCTCTATTCTTTTCTCTCCGCTGCAGTTTTCCAAAGCATCAATGCTGTTGTTCAGCAGATTGATAATAGTGATTTTTAACAGATCCTCATTGATCAGCACTGTTGGTTCCTGCTGTTCCTGAAAAAACAGAGAAACCTCAATGCTTTTCTTTTCCAGCTGCTTCTTCTCCAGAAAAAGAATATTATTTATCAGCTCACGAATATCAACCCGTTTACACTCGTTTCCTGAAAGTCTGGAAAACTTTAAAAGACTTTCAATCAGCCCATTAATCCTTTTAATAGACTCATCAATAACATATACCGCATGCTCCCCGTCTTCCCCAACACAAAACTCCTTAATAACAAACAAATAACTCTTAATCAGACCAAGAGGATTTCTTATCTCATGAGCAAGGCCGGCAGAGAGCTGGCCTACTGCAATCATTTTCTGCTCCTGAATATTTCTCATTTCATTGATGTACCGCTGCGTACAGTCTTCAACAATATATAGTTTTTTTGCCTCTTCATTCAGTTCAATTTCTTTTTTCAGATAATAACGATCCTGCCGTCTGAAAATTTTTTCATCAGCACCGCTGACAAAAGATGAAATTTTCGAATTCCACAGAATGGGTGTACCAATCAGCGTTCTCTTAGGAGTCTCTGAGATCTGGCAGATTCGGTCATTTGCTTCTATGATCCTCCCACATTTATCTGTAATAATCAATCCCTGATCAAGAGAATCAATAATCAGCCTAAGCTGTTCCTGACTATTGAAAAGTTCTCTGGTCTTCTCTGTGACTTTTTTTGCAGTAGACAAATTCCATAATGTAAGTGCCGCTCCGCACAGTATAAAAGCCAATGCTACTTTATAGATTAAATCCACTTTATTCATATCCACAATCTCTGGTTCTACAGAGCCAAACCATTTATTCTGCGTTTTAGAAATCAGGTTCTTTTTCTTCATAGATAAAATTGCTTTGTTCAGTGCATCTAAGAAGAGCTGATCCGACGATTTTACTGCGATGCAGATTTCCTTTCTTGAAAACGAATATTTGAGAAATCGGTAAGACTGCCTGTTTTCCCTCTGATTTAACAAATAAGCCAGTTTAGTCTCATCACCTGCTGCTGCCATAATTGTACCGTTAGAGAGCATATTCAGTGCCTCTCCAAAATTTTCAGTGTAAATCACGTTTACTCTGTTTTTTCCATACAGTTCTAAAATCCGCTCAGCCATGGCTGTATCACCCTGTTCTACCGCCACGGTTCCGTTAGAAAGCTGATTGATATTCTCCAGAGCAGAATCATCTTTCACCAGCATTTTACCATGTGTAATATACAGAGGTTCAGAATACAGAATATTTTCACCAGATAACTGACTTTTATCAGTAACAACCGCCTGCACCTCCTCCTTCATCAGCATTTTTTTCAATTTCTCACTATTATCAGTTCTGATATCCATGCTGTTCTCGAGTTCCACCGAAAGCTGACTGATAAAGTCAAAAAACATGCCGTCATTTCTCCCCTCGTCATTGGTAAATGACAGGGGAAGATCCTGATTTGTCACACCACAGGTAATTTCTGTTGCATTCAGATATGCACGCTGCTCACCTGATAATGGAAAACTGTATTTCATATAATCAATCCAGTTTAAATTATATCTAATCAGGATATTTATGGAACCTCCAAACCAGATAAGCAGTATGATCCCAGTCAATAAAAAAGCAATACTTCTTTTCATCGTTCTCTTTCCTTTATAAACAAAGTCTTCGAAATAAAAACTATGCAAGGATTAAGCCAAATTTATCTTCATTTTACTATACTCCCCTCATCCGGTCTATCTTTTTCTTTTTATGGAAATATTTCACATCACTTTTGTCCACCCTGCAGCTTATTCTTGACAGGCTGATTTTCTGCCGCTAAGATATTCATAATAGACAGGAAGGAACTTTTCCTAATCCTGAAAATATGTGCTAGGAGGTTACAGATGTATCGAAAAATATCTGAAGATATGCTGGCGTTTCTTGACGCCTGCCCCACTTCTTTTCATGCTGTAGATGCCATGAGAAAGACCTTGCTTTCTGAAGGATTTGTCTATCTGAATGAGAAAGAAAAATGGACACTGAAAGAAGGCGAAGGATATTTTACTATAAGAAACGGCTCATCACTGATTGCATTTACTATTCCGAAAGGGGGCATTTCTTCCTTCCGTATTATAGCAAGCCACAGCGATTCTCCGACCTTCAAAATCAAAGAGAATCCTGAAATCTGTGTTGAAAATCAGTTTGTCATGCTTAATGTAGAAAAATACGGCGGAGCGATTCTCAGCTCCTGGCTGGATCGACCTCTGTCTGTAGCTGGCAGAGTCATAGTAAAGGAACATAATGAGTTTGTGCAGAAACTTGTCAATATTCCAAACCTGGCAATCCATATCAACAGAGCCATAAACGAAGGCTATCCATACAATCCGCAGAAAGATATGCTGCCCATTTTTGGAGATATCACAGCGAAAGGAACTTTCATGAAAAACATTGGAGAAGCTGCCGGTGTCAGAGAAGAAGAAATTCTCGGTCATGACTTGTATCTTTATAACAGGCAAAAGGGTACTGTCTTAGGTGCGGGGAAAGAATTCATTGCAAGTCCGCGTCTTGATGACTTAAACTGCGCCTATCTTTCACTGCAGGGCTTCCTTCAGGGGAAAAAAGAAAAGCATGCTGCTCTCCACTGTGTTTTCGATAATGAGGAAGTCGGCAGCAGTACTCGTCAGGGGGCTGCATCTACATTTCTCAAAGACACTCTGCTGCGCATTGCACAGTGCATGAAAATGAGCCAGGAAGATCTGCAGATTGCTGTTGCAAAAAGTCTTATGGTTTCTGCCGATAATGCTCACGCACTTCATCCCGCTCACACAGATAAAGCGGATCCGGTCAACCGTCCGCAGCTGAACAAAGGGATTGTCATCAAATTCTCGGCAGATCAGAGCTATTGTTCTGACGGAATGTCAGCTGCCATGTTCAGGGACATCTGCCATAGAACAGGCGCAGCCTGTCAGATTTTCCACAACCGTTCCGATCAGCGCGGAGGTGCCACTTTAGGTAATCTGTCAGTGCTGCAGATGCCTTTTATTACTGTAGACATTGGACTGCCTTCTCTGGCCATGCATGCACCTTATGAGGTCGCAGGAATCAGAGATCATGAAGACTTCATCAAAGCCGCATCCGATCTGTTTGAGTAAAATATAGGATTTTAAGTCACCTTATTTTCTCATAAAAGATGACATTAAATGTACAATTAACCCTAAATGCACAAAAGCAGCCGTCGTACGAATCCATACGGCGACTGCTTTTTTATTGTTTCTATTAAAGGTTATTGAGAAGCTGCATACCCAGAGGCAGCCAGAAAGGAACAAAGATAGTAATAATGGTTCCACTGATCAGTGCTACTACTGAAAGCTCCGGGCCCACCACCCGGCCTACCGGAACCAGCATCGAGTCCATACATCCTCCTGCTCCTGAGGCAATAGGACTTCCTTTACTGAGCCTGATCAAAAAAGGAAGCAATATAACGGTCAGCACATCTCTCAGAATATTGACGATAAACCCGTAGGTTCCCGCCTCAATACCATAATTCTCTGTCATGGTAGCTCCTGTCAGGCTGTAATAACCCATGCCGGAAGCAGAAAGCACAGACCACTTCAGATCTACATGAAGCAATAACCCTGCGATAAATCCTCCAATCAGGCAGCCGGCAAAAATACCCAGAGGCATAAACAGAACCCTCAGTCCCAGTCTTCGGATATAGCTGAAAACACTTTTATTTGAGCCCAGCATAATTCCTGCTCCGGTGTACAGAAACAGCAGACAGACAGTCAATGCTTTGTCGAGCACTTCCTTATCCAAATCCCGCAAGATAAAGCAGCCTGTCAGGATCCCTGCAGCGATGCAGGATGGCATAATAATGACCAGCGGATCCAGCAGTCGCTTTTTTGCTTTACGGTTTTGCTCCGGCTCCCCTGCCGTCCCCGGCGGATTCAATGCTCCACACTTTTCCATTTGTACCTGAAGTCGGATTTTCTCCAGAGGCATCACAGATTTCTCCAAAATCACTATCACTCCCACACTGCACCACAAAGCAGTAAAAGAAATGATCAGACAGTTAAGACCGATCCTGTCCAGATTACTCATGACCTCGCTGCTGGTTCCAATATTGATTCCAATCACCGCCATAAGCATAAACAGAGACAGATTTGTGATCCGATCCGCCCACTTCAGCATCCGCTTCGGCAGTCCCCGCCAGTTCAGTACCACGCCCAGCGCAAGACAGATAAAAGGAAGATATACGTTCATCGGCTATACTCCCACTGATAACTGAATTATCTTTGCATGATTCTTATAAATTCATTTTATCAGACCTGCACAAGGGTTGCAAACAAAACTTCCACATCGCCTAATCTATCAGAATCAGCTCATATTCCTTAGTGCCGACGCCAAGCTCTGCTGCGGCATCAATGGTATGTGTACCATTTCGTGATTCCACCCTCTCAATAAAATGTTCTCTTCCCGGATCTTCTGACTGATAGATAAGATCCATGCAGGCCTGGTCCAGAGCCACAGGATCCAGAGAAGAAAGAATACCGATATCTTTCATACAAGGGTCTTCTGCAACAGCACAACAGTCACAGTCTACGGATAAATTGCACATCATGCTGACAAAAGCGGTTCTGTCTTTAAAGTAGTCCATCACTGACGAAGCTGCATCTGCCATGGCCTCACAAAACGCATTCTGTTCCGCAAGGTTATCCCAGAGAATACTCTGATCGTCTGTGTAACCAGCCGAATGAATCAATGACTTTCCCCGGCTGGATGCGCATCCGATAGAAAGCTGCTTCAAAGCGCCTCCGTATCCACCCATAGGATGTCCCTTAAAATGGGATAATACCAGCATGGAATCATAATTTGCCATGGATTTTCCCACCTTGTTCTCATGCAGCACTTTTCCGCCGGAAACAGGCAGCGTCATATCCGGTTCTTCATCATCCATAATATCTACATCAAAATACTTTGTCCATCCATGTTCTTCCATCAGTTCCCGATGCTTGTGAGTGTCATTTCTCGCTCCTTCATAAGCGGTGTTGCACTCTACCACAGTGCCTTTTACATAATCTACCGCCGGTTTCATAAACTCAGGATGAAGATAGTTCTGATTTCCTTTTTCCCCGGAATGGACTTTGACAGCAACCTTTCCCGGAAGCTCTCTCCCCATAATCCGATACATTTCTATCACCTTTTCAGGTGTAATGGTTTTTGTAAAATATACCTTTGCTTTCTCCATATCTACTCCTCCAGATTCTATGGCTTCTAATCTGTATTTTAGTGCACCAAAAGAGAAAAGTCGAATACCTGCTTGGCATATCCGTCAATTCCTTTTCGGCATGGTGACTCTATCTCTTTCTGTATTTTCCGGATTAAAATCCTCAAAAATCTGAAACAGGCACTCCAAAGAATGCCTGTCAGTTTCAAATCTCCCGATATTGCTCAGCGCTTAGCGGATCGCATTCTGTGAGCTGTCTCTTAAAATTACATCGTGAGCGCCGCCCTCCACGATGGAAGTCGCAGATACCAGTGTAAGCTTGGCATTCTTCTGCAGTTCAGGAATAGAAAGTACACCACAGTTACACATGGTGGATTTCACTTTGTTTAAAGAAAGAGTTACGTTATCATGAAGAGAGCCTGCATACGGCACATAGGAATCAACGCCCTCTTCAAACTTCATTCTAGGATCTCCGCCAAGATCGTATCTCTGCCAGTTGCGGGCACGGTTAGAGCCTTCACCCCAGTACTCTTTTACATAGTTGCCGTTCAGATTCAGTTTATTTGTCGGAGATTCATCAAATCTTGCAAAATATCTTCCCAGCATAATGAAGTCTGCACCCATGGCAAGAGCAAGTGTCATATGATAATCATATACGATACCGCCATCAGAACAGATAGGTACATAAATACCGGTTTCTTCAAAGTACTCATCTCTGGCTGCTGCCACTTCGATAACAGCTGAAGCCTGTCCTCTGCCAATACCTTTCTGTTCTCTTGTAATACAGATAGAACCGCCGCCGATACCGATTTTTACAAAGTCAGCTCCTGCTTCTGCAAGGAACTTGAAGCCGTCTTTGTCAACCACATTGCCAGCACCTATTTTTACAGTATCTCCGTATTTTTCTCTTACCCATTTGATTGTGTCAAGCTGCCACTCAGAATACCCTTCTGAAGAGTCAATGCACAGCACATCTACACCTGCATCGATCAGAGCCGGAATTCTTTCTTCATAGTCGCGGGTATTGACGCCGGCTCCCACCACATATCTCTTATGCGCATCCAGCAGCTCATTTGGATTGGACTTATGATTATCATAGTCTTTTCTGAATACAAAGTGAGTCAATCTCTGATTGTCATCGATAACTGGCACAGCATTCAGTTTGTTATCCCAGAGAATATCATTTGCTTCGCTGAGAGTACAGCCGTCCTTCGCATAAATCAGCTTTTCAAACGGAGTCATAAACTCACTGATCTTTGTGTCAGTAGACATTCTGCTGACACGGTAGTCTCTGCTTGTTACAAGGCCGACCATCTTACCGTCAGCAGTACCGTCTTCGGTGATGGCGATAGTGGAATGCCCGGTTCTTGCTTTCAGCTCCAGTACATCTTCCAGAGTCTGATCCGGTCTTAAATTAGTATCACTCTTTACAAAGCCAGCTTTATAGGATTTTACACGTTTTACCATTTCTGCCTGGCTGGCGATGGACTGGGAACCAAAGATAAAAGAAATTCCCCCCTCCTTCGCCAGAGCGACTGCCATTTTGTCGTCAGAAACGGCCTGCATTACAGCGGAAACCAGTGGAATATTTGCAGATATGGAAGGTTCTTCACCTTTCTTGAATTTTACAATCGGGGTCTTCAAACTTACATTTTCAACCCTGCATTCTTTAGAAGAATAGCCAGGTACCAGAAGGTACTCGTTGAAGGTTCTTGAAGGTTCGTTAAAATATTGTGCCATGAAGTTGTTCTCCTCTCCTAAAATACGATTTTACCTTGGCGGGTAACTGCAAATTACTTAAGAAAATGGACGGCCTACTTTTTTCGCAACCGCCCGATGTTTCAATTATTTTACTCCTTTTTATGCTCTTTTGCAAGGTAAAAATATAACTTAATAAAAAAGCCTGAAAAAAAGCTGAATGAAAGTGGGCGGATAAATTCTCTGAATACAGACTTTATACACCAGAGCACGAAATCTTTATGTCAGAAGTGTTCCCGCAGCTTCTTTTCCGAACATCTGCCAAGAACAGTAAAAGCAACGTTTTTATGCAAAAAAGATCAGCGCATTACTGCGCTGATCCAGAAAAAAATCAAAATAACAGGCTATAATTTTAATTCATACCAGTAGACATTTCCAATACTGCTGTCTCCATAAAACTCTTCATAGTCAACAACCATAGTATCCAGATCTTCGTCAACCTTGAACACAATATCTCCTGTGACTGATTCTCCTACACCTAAGGTAAATTCATCTCCGATCATACCGTCATAGAAAGCGTCCAATGTATTGAGTTCATCATCCTCTGTAGTTCCTACCAGCCCCAGAAATTCAAAGTTGCCGGTCTCATATTCAAAATCCTCGGTATTTTTCATAGTCATGTTAATAATAACAAATTTCTTGCCTTCACCAGCGGATTTTCCATGGGTTTCTTTTGCCGTCTTCACGGAATGTACAGTCCAGTCAAAGAAATCGTTGCTTAAAGTATCACCCACGCCGGCTACTGCAATACCGTTAAACTGATATTTCTGATCCCATTCTGCTTTAATACTCTGGGATAATTCTCCAAAGTTCTCATTATTCTCATTTGCGGCCTGCTCTTCTTTAATCTCAGTTTTATTCTCCTCTGCCATTGTCGGTTCTTCTTTTTCCCCACATGCTGCAAAAGCAAAAACCACAAAAAGACAGAGCATGACTGCTATTATTTTTCTTTTCTTCATCTGTATTTTCTCCTTGAAACTCTTTTTTTCATTTATATATTATCATTATACCTTGAAGATTCCGTACAATGCAAATGAGATTTTTGTGAAAATGCAAAAATTAATCTGAAATTCATCATTTGTCCTGAGGTCAAATTCTGTTAAATACAAGTACCTCAAAAAGCTTCAGCTCAGCATTATTAGGTCAATTCACCCTATTGTTTGCGCCTTTATTTGACATAATAAATTCAGGTGAGAATTATGAATGAAAATCGGTTACGCGAACTTCGCAAGAAAAAGAAGCTTACACAGCTTCAGGTGCAGATGAAAACAGGCATCGATCAGTCCGATTATTCCAAAATGGAAAAAGGCAAACGTTATCCGACCATGGAACAGGCTCAGCTCCTTTCCTATCTTTATGATACCAGCATTGATTATATTTTCGGACTTACAGATCAGGAGGCCCCCTATCCTCGTACAAAAAAAGTATCTGAAGTTCCATTAGACAAGAAATCTCTGTCATTAAAAGATAAAAAATAGGCCGCCGACAAGGAACATTCCTTTGTCCGGCGGCCATCTGTTATTTTACAAATCCCTTTTCCTCGATTATTTCACAAATTATTTTGAAACAATGGATTTACGCGTAGTCCAGTTACCATAGACTACTGTTCCGTCAGGCATTTCTTTAATTGCACGCACACGGATGAAGTATTTCTTTCCGGAGGTACGTTTGTTAATATAAGTATAAGTCTTTGAAAATTCACTGTCTATATGCTTAATGGTCTTCTTATAGTATTTTCCCATTCTGCCATATTCAATCTGATATTTCGTAGCTCCTTCAACCTTTGTAACAAGAACCTTCACCTGTTTCTTCTGAGGTGAACTCAAAGAAAATACAGGTTTAATCGGTTTTACAGTAATAGTGACTACTTTGGAGACAGGTTCGTAAGCCTTTGAGCCCACTGTCTTCACAGTAACTGTTGCTTTTCCTGTTCCAGTAATCGTTACAAGACCTGATGCATCAACAGAAATCACATCTGTATTGCTGGAAAAATATTCAAACCCAGCTGCATCACTGGTGGTCTTCGCATTGAGCAGGAACGGCTTGCTTGTAGGCACATATTTGATATAGGAGTCCTGATCAGTATTAATTATCGCAGGTTTTCCTTTAATACGGAAAGATACGTTTTTTGTCCCTGAATAGATACCCCTTCCCCCAATCACGACAGACCCGGTACCTGCATAGACATTATCTTCATAGGTTACTGTGTAATCAGTATCTGCTTTTAATACCTTTTCCCCATCCTTTACCACTACTGCAGGAGTAATTGCAGTTCCTGTCTCTCATACATCCACTTTTTCCAGTATTACAGTCAGATCAGCTGCAGCCTTTGCGGCGATGGTAAAATTAGCTGTCTTTGTACCGGTAAAATTGGAATTTCCGGCAGCCGTCAGCACCACTGATGCCCTGCCAATGTTCACGTTATCTTTATATTCTGCAGTATACTGCTTTTCGTCAACGACAACACCGTTGAAAATCACCTTGAACCTGGCCTCAATGGCAGAACCTGTCGCAGCGTAAGCATCCTGTTCAAAAACAACTTCCACATCTGACAGTGACGCTTTGCCGATAGTAAATTTCTTTTCCACTGTGCCGGCATACATGCCGGCTCCTATGATTCTGATAGTTGCCTCACCAGCGTTGACATTATTCAAATATGTGATGTAATAATCCGTTCCTTCAACCAGAGTCTTGTTTCCGTCTGCCACAAGGATTATGCCCGGTGTCTGAGGAGAACCGCTGTAAGTGTATTTTGCATTAAGATCATTGAAATACAGTGCAGCATCTGCAATATCGTTGGAAACTACATTGTACTGATAGGTTAATGTGCCTTGAAAGTTTCCTCTAAAACTGATTGTCGCCTCACTGGTTCCCGCTTTGCTGTTATCTCCGGTAATCGTATAGTCTGTACCTTCGGACAATGTCTTTCCTTTCCAGGAAACAGAGACGCTTTCCATTTTTTCCTCGTCCTTATTCTGTGTCGGAATAACGACTTCCGGATAGTCAGATGCGGTAAACTGCTTCGGTGTAATTGCAAATTCGGTCTTTGCTTCGCCGGTATAAGTTCCCTTGCCCACAATAGCTACTTTGGCAGTTCCTGCATTCACATTATCGCTATACTTTACTTCATAATCTGTGCCGCTTATTAATTTGACAGCACCAGCGCCCTCACCCATGGTTACCGTAATTTGATCGTCAGGAATAACGATGGCTTCTCCGGTATAAACCTGAGATTTTGCGTTATCAGAAAGTACCACTACTGCCTTGGAAAGGTCATTCTTTTCTGGTTCTGTAACCGCAGAATCATCCTGTGCAAATGCAAAAGCCGGAATTGCACAGAAAACCATGGAAACAGACAATACTAACGCCAATAGTTTTTTCATGACTTCTTCTTTTCCTTTCTAAAATAATTAAATCTCATACTTTAATTTTAGCATAGAAACATATGTTTGTCACCTCTATCGAAGAAATTTCGCAAAAGCTGAGACAGTAAGTCATGAAATTCGAAAATATACAGGCAAAATTAACCATACGCTAATACCCTTCCAAAATTTACAAGTCCAGCCGATTTTTCTTCCGTATATTTATCCGTTTTGAGGATTTTGGTACAAACTACCCTGCTATTTTATCTGTTCCCGTTATAATCACGTCTCTTCACCTGGTATCCTGACGGATTCCTGGACAACGCTGTAATACATAGCACGAAATATTATTTGTCTCAGGGTTTTCTGCCCTGAAATTCATTGTGAACTGTCATTTCATTTGTCAGTTTTGCGCAAAAAGGCGTATAACTATAATCTTAAAAAACAAAAAAAGAGGGAGGAATTCTTAAAATGAAGAAATTTTTAACAGTGCTTCTTGCATTGTCAGTTGTCTTCACTTACACAGTTGGTTCTGCATTTGCGGCTGATACAAAAACCTACTATGTAGATGATTATGTAACTGCACTAAATGCTGAAAGAGACGCACAGTTAGGTTATCTTGAAAGTGATTTCAATCAAATCATAAACGGATTTACTTATGATGACGACGGGTACTTTAATGACTATGCTAAAGCTGCTTATCAAGGAACTGCAGAATATGTATTAAATCAGTTAAAGAATAGTATGGATTCAAAAATCCGAGACATCGTTAATACAATTCCTGCATCAGGAACAACTGTTGCGCCATCCACTAAATATAATGACCTTCAAACTGCAGTTTATGAAAAGGAAGAAGGCTATACTGGTTGGAAAGCAAAAACTTTCAGTGAAATTATGTCAGCAAATGTTTCTGACACAGATGGATTCAAAGTAACTGCAATTACAAACAGCACAGGTACTTTAGACAGATTGCAGGCTCCAATTAGTTTAAAGGCTTTGGAAGATGCAATTAACGCTGTTAACCTAAATGATTATTCCACAGAAGTAGGAGACAAGGTAATTGATGGTGAAAAAGTTTCAAATGCAGAATACGTTCAATATTTAATTGATACTGCAAATAAAGCAATCAGTGATGCGGCAAATAAAGATAATAAAACTAAAATTACTGCATATACTGATGCTTTAGAAGCTTTCGAAACAAATCTGAAAACGGTAAAAACCATTGAAGATGAAGAAATCGATGATGATGAAATCATTAAGGATATTGAAGGTGCTGTAAAAGCATTTGTTGCATATGGAATTAGTAATGTATATCCTGTAGTAGACAATGTTTCCACTGCTAAGTTCCCGATGGATTTGGAGACTGTAGCAACAACAGATTTTAAAGCTTTTTATACTGCTAAATCAGGAAGTGCTAAAGCAACATTGTTTGGTGTCGAAATCTCTGATATTAAAGCTGTAACAAAAACAGAAGCTGTGGCCATCAATAATGCTTTATATGACGCAATCAATAATTCCGCTGATGCCGTGAGAGTATATGCAAAATCTGTTAACGATGTAACTCAGCTTTATGATGGCGGAAAATCTGAATTCTTACAGTCATTAAAAAATGCCACAGACGTAGTGGCCAAATACGAAGAAGTTGTAAAACTAGGAGAAACCTATAAAGACACTTACAAGTATGGCGTAAAAGTATATGATGATGAAGCGGTAGATGCAGCTGTGAAAGCTGCAGAAGCATTAGTATACGCTGACCTTGGAAAAACTACCTTAGGTGAAGCTGAAGATTATCTGCTTCAGGCTGCTCAGAATGAAAATCTGAACATCTTTGCAGAAAACTATGAATATGAAAAATTCATGAATGCAGTTCAGGAAGCAAAAGAAAAGTTCTATAAAAATGGAACCAAGAACTCAGCAGTAACAGTTAAAGTTACTTATGGTGAAAACAAAACACCTGAAGAAGATTTGGTATATTTACAGGGAACTTACGATACAAGCGAAAAAACAGATTGGGTAGCAATTGCAAATAAAGCAATTGATGCTTTAAATAACGCTGAGGACTATAATGACATTACTGAGGCTTTAGATGAGGCAAAAGAGTCTTTGAGTGGCCTAATGCTAGTAGCAGATGCAGCGGATGTTAAAGCAGCAAAAGCAAAATATAACAATGCATTAACTAACTATATTGCTGAACAAACAAAAATCTTAGGTGATGACGCAGCAAAATACAGCAAAGCTTTGGCTAATGTAAGAGCTGCAGGAGTCGAGTTAATTAATTCTGCTGTAACAGTAGCGGGCGTTGAATCTGCATATGCTGAAGCTCAGGCCTTGGTAAAAAACATTGTAACTAACGATGCACTTGACGAAATGAAAAACTCTGTTATCACTTTAATTAATGCATTGCCATATAAAGCAAATATCACTTTAGATAGTGAAAGTCAGATCATGGATGCGTATGATGCATATGTTTCCTATATTGAGACTATTGGAGCTTCAGATTTTACTGAATCCACCTTATTAAAATCTGCACTCGAAACTCTGCTTGATTTAAAAGAAGATGCTTTAAAGGCAGAACTTAAAGAACTAAAAGAGCAGTTAGATGGTGTAGATGGTGGCTCCGATAATGATATTGCTGCATATGTTGCAAAGAAAGCAGAAGTTGAAGCACTTGTTACAGAAGCAAATGAGTTTATTGATTTAGTAGACACAATCAATAATACTGATGCCTTTGCAACCATCGACGAATCTGTATCCAATGATACAAACTATAAAGTTCTTGCAGCTACATTAGGAGCTAGTGCAGATACCACTACTAAGCTTGACGGTTTCTGGGACAGAGAAATTGAAGCTGTTGCGATTTCCTTAGTAAAAGCAACAAAAGACAACGCAACTGCAACTGAGATAAAAGCAGCACTTGCTGCATTTGAAGGCTTAACTGACAGGCAGCAGTATGCTTTAGATGCCAATGTTTTACAGATGGCTGAATTGGTTAAATCAAAGGTTATTTCTTCTGTTGAATCCCTTAAAATTACTGCATCTTCTACAGCTGCAAAAGGTTCCATTACTGTTAAATGGAAAGTTGTTGGTGACTATGATTTAGCAGATGGCATGAGAGTTTACAAATCCACTAAGAAAAACAGCGGTTACGGTGCTACTCCTTACTTCATTACCAAGGCAGGTGCTACTCAGTACAAGAACACCAAGGAACTGAAGAAAGGTACTCGTTACTACTACAAAGTAAGAGCTTATGTTGAAA
>CABSEO010000010.1 GCA_902476665.1 uncultured Emergencia sp. | reverse complement strand
ACTGGAAGGCAAGGGTGTACACGTTGTTACTGTCAATGATTATCTGGCAAAGCGTGACGCTGAGTGGATGGGAAAACTTTACTCATTCCTGGGTCTGACAGTGGGCTGTGTGATTCACGGCATTAGTAATGAGGAGAGAAGAGCTGCTTATCTGGCAGATATTACCTATGGAACCAATAATGAGTTCGGTTTCGATTATCTGAGAGATAATATGGTTATCTATCAGGAAGAACTGATGCAGAGAGATCTCAACTTTGCCATCATCGATGAAGTGGACTCCATTCTGGTGGATGAAGCCAGAACGCCGCTGATTATCTCGGGAAAAGGTTCTAAATCTACAGATCTTTATAAGATTGCTGACAGATTTGTCACGGGCCTGACTAAGGATACGGATTTTACAGTGGAGGAAAAAGATCAGCAGGTTGCGCTGACTGATGAAGGTGTACAGAAGGCTGAAGCCTTTTTTAAAGTGGATAACTACGGTGATCCTGAAAATATGGAAATCAACCATCACGTGCTGCAGGCACTGAAGGCACGTAACCTGATGGAACGTGATGTGGATTATATTGTCAAAGACGGAGAAATTGTTATTGTAGATGAATTTACTGGCCGTCTTATGTTTGGAAGAAGGTATTCCAACGGTCTGCATCAGGCTATCGAGGCCAAGGAAAGAGTTCTGGTACGTTCTGAGTCGAAGACGCTGGCAACCATTACACTGCAGAATTATTTCAGAATGTACAACAAGCTGGCCGGCATGACAGGTACAGCAAAGACGGAAGAAGATGAATTCAGAGATATTTACAACATGGATGTTGTGGTAATTCCTACCAATAAGCCGATTGCCAGAAAAGATTTGGATGACAGTGTTTATCAGACCGAGCGGGCGAAGTTTAAGGCTATTGCGGATAGAGTTGCTGAAGTCCATCAGACGGGACAGCCGGTGCTGGTAGGTACAATCTCTATTGAAAAGTCGGAACTCATCAGTGACATGCTGAAAAAGCGGGGGGTAAAGCATAATGTGCTCAATGCCAAGCAGCATGAGAAGGAAGCTGAAATTGTTGCAGAGGCCGGTCGTCTGGGAATGGTAACTATTGCTACGAATATGGCGGGTCGTGGTACAGATATTATTCTGGGTGGAAATCCGGAATTTGAAGCCAAACGTGAAATGAAAAAGCAGGGATACAGTGAAGAGGCTGTTTCCTTTGCATCCAGCTTTGTAAAATCTGATGACCCTGAGCTGAATGAAGCGAGAGAAAAATTTAATCAGCTTCATAAACAGTTTAAAGAGGAGCGCAAAGGCGAACAGGATAAGGTGGTTGAGCTTGGTGGACTCTGTATTATCGGTACTGAACGTCATGAATCGAGACGTATTGACAATCAGCTGAGAGGCCGTTCCGGACGTCAGGGGGACCCTGGTCAGACGCAGTTTTTCATTTCTCTGGAAGACGAGCTGATCAGGCTCTTTGGCGGGGAGAGAATGCAGAAAATCGTTGACAGAATGGGTCTTGATGAATACGAGGCTATCGAAGGCGGAATGCTTTCACGAGCCATTGAAGGCGCACAGAAGAAAGTGGAAGGCAAGAACTTCGGCATCAGAAAATATGTACTGCAGTACGATAATGTCATGAATAAGCAGAGAGAGGTCATCTATGATGAACGGCGCAAAGTACTCTTTGGAGAGGATCTGAGGAGTGATATCATGAACATGATGTCCACCATTGTGAATGCAGTCATTGATCCCATTGTAGTAGGCTCTAAGTTCCCGGAAGAGTGGGATTTTGAGACGCTGACCAGGAATCTGAAAAAGATTACGGCTCAGTACAAAGGCAAGACCTCCTATACAACGGAGGAACTCAATGCGATGACAGAAGAATCTCTGAGAGAATCTGTTATCAATGAATTTGAGAAGTTGTATGATGCCAAGGAAGCTGAAATCGGAAGCGAGCAGATGCGAGAAGTAGAGCGAATGATCCTGCTACGTGTTGTGGATAATCTTTGGATGGATCATATTGATGCCATGGATCAGCTGAAGTCTGGAATCGGTCTGCGGGCACTGGGTCAGCAGGATCCTGCTGCAGCGTATGCAAAAGAAGGATTTGACATGTTTGAGCAGATGATCAGCGCAATCCAGGAGGATACGGTGAAATACTGCTATAATGTGACCGTAGAAACCAAAACTCAGAGAAAGGCTATCATGGAGGCTGAGAAAGCAACTAAATCCGACTATGTGGATGACAGTGCAACCCGCGCTATGCAGGGGCAGGGACAGCTTCCTGAAGAGGCACAGGTGCCGGACAGAGAGCGGAAACCGGAAACCTACAGACGTGAACAGCCGAAAGTGGGAAGAAACGATCCTTGTCCGTGCGGCAGTGGAAAGAAATATAAAAACTGCTGTGGCAGATCTTAAGCATATTGCCTGAGAGACGCCGGCAGAACCTGATTTAAAAACAAAAGACCAATATTGACGGCATTTTGCTTTTTTACGAAAGCAGAATGCCGTTTTTAATGATAGAGGGCATATTGAGTTGAGAATCGGGGCACTGTAAAAGGTTCTAAACTATTGAAAACGGTTTACTGACATTCTTTTAGCCTAAAATTCTTATAAAACCTGTGAAGTGACTGCAGCATCGGGATAGATGTATATCACAGTTCTAATCTCATAATGAGACTGCAATAGCTTTTGTAAAATTGCTTTATGGAAGAAAATAAGAAGGCAGAGATACAGATGAAGTAAAGACATTTTTGGTAATTATGCTGGAATTAAAGATTATTGCATGAATGAATTAGATGATGAAGAAAGAATCGATGCTGACGTATATATTTTAGCTGATACAAGCGTTTTTGCTGATTTGAGAATTCATACATATATCTTTAAAAACATAGTTATTCTTGCATGCAGTATAAAAAAGGAAACACTTGGTGAAATCATGCGGATTTTCAAGAATAAGGATGTGCTGATTGTAAATGATACTTTTGAAAGAACGATAGAAACGGCAGCAACGTTTTATGCGTCGGGTATAGGCCATCTGAATCTTGTGTTTTACAAATCAGGATGAGAGCGTTTGTGCTCCGGTAAAGTGGATGGTTACTAGTGCTAATTCGGAGGAAATTTCACTAAAAAATGCCGCTGACAGATAAAGCGGCATTTTGCTCGTATATGCAGTGACTTCATTTTTAATAAAACGAAATATCGGTTATTTTTGAAAAATAATATCTGCAGTCAGTGGTTCGCAAGGTATGGACAGTGCGCGTATTGTTTTGTGATGGTCTCTGATAAAAGAAACAGGCAAATCATAAGTAATAATATCTTCTTTGAAACCGATGACTTTAAAGAGCTCCCCCCAGTATGGCAGAAGTGGTGACTTTCTGCCTCTGGATTTGAGATAAAGCCGGCAGTCTTCAATAAGTATTTCTATACATCCATATCCTGGATTTTTATAAATCCCCACATATTGTGACATGTCTGTTTGAGGGTGCAGCGGTATAGCGTCAGGGTATCTCTTTTTGAACAGATCCTCATAGCAGTCATTAAAGATTTGAGGCTCAGGCGGCTGATTATCATGAAACCTGTATGTTGAAAGAGGGGAGTGTACGCCAAGCAGCCTGTCAAGAATATCATACATGATTGAAAACATGAATGCTATTGTAGGTGAATGGAAATTGAGCATGAGTGAGACACCGATTCCTTCTTCTGGTATGAAAGTGTGAACGGCACTGTACCCTTCTATTTTGCCTGTGTGGCGTAATATGTGTTTTCCTCGGTATAAGCCTGTTTGCCAGCCTAAGGCATATCCGTCTAAAGGGAAGAGCTGAGGATCTTCTATAAAATCAGTGAAATCAATCTGTTTCGTTATCATTTCCTCAAATACAGATGGAGTAATGAGTTGTTTTCCATTCGGCGATTTGCCTTTTGACACTAAAAATGACAGCCATTTACACATGTCAACGGCAGTGGTGTTCACAGATGCGGCAGGGGCAACACTATCCACATTCCAGATGTCCAGCTGAGTAAGGCGACCATCCATTATCTGAAAAGGTTCGGCGTGATTCCTGGAATGGATAAGAGATGCGGTATCACATGAGGTGGAACTCATTCCGAGAGGAGAAAAAAGATACTTTTGCATAATTTGCGGCCATGTCAGGCCTGTGACTTTTTCCATTATATAACCCGCCACCGCATAAATTACATTGCTGTACTGTGCCTTACTTCGAAATGGTGCAGAGAAAGAGAGGTCTGCAGCTCTTTCGCATAAATCAGCAGAGGAGATTGTATCCGGCCATATACCGTCATGGGGTGCTATTCCTGTTCTGTGACAAAGCATATCCCGAAGGGTGACCTTTTTTTCGGCATCTTTATCCGCCATGCGAAAATGAGGAACATATTGCTGAACTGGAACATCGTAGTCAATAAGGCCTTCGCTGACCAGTATGGCGGCAATAGCGGAAGTCATTGCTTTTGAACATGAGGCAATGCAGAATACAGTATTTTCATCCACAGGATTCTTTTCCTTGTCCCTGAATCCAAAACCATATGAATAGCTTTTATCATCTTTCACATAAGATATAGAAAGCCCCGGCACTTGCCAGTACCTCATTTCAGAGTATATCAGATCTTTGTTGAGCATATTTTTCATAGAATCAATCCCTCCTTGTTGCTTTATATGTGGTACATAAATATAAAGCAATTTTCATGCCAATTAGATACATGACAGATTAGAGATAACGAAAAAGAGAATAGGAGTTAATGAGATTTAATAGGTGTTACAGCCTATTATTCTGCTCTGCCTGCAGGAAAAAAGTGATATTTTTTCGGCTGGTATGGCGCTGAACGCACTGACAAAATATGTGCTGGAGCAGAATCAGGATATAGGTATCTCTGCCAGTACCGTTAATTGCATTGTTACAGAATGCAATGATGGAGCACTGAATGATATTGGGAGAATGCATGTGATGGAGAAAGATGTACGTACAGTCATAGAATCTGCTTCTCTAGAGGTGGTTCCGGAATGGTTTGAATGGGGAAAAGAGGGGAATTGCTTCAGCATCAAGGCTTGTGGAGTTTGAAGGTAAAAAATATACTATTGGAACTATAGTAATGTCCAATTTCGGAGAGCTGGGCAATCTCAGAATTGATGGACACAGATTGAATGTATAAAATGAAAAACGGTAAGGGCTCCATCATCATGATGATTGGTATGGCTCTGCCTCTTAGTGACAGAGCGCTGCGCCGCGTGCCAGCGTCAGTCTTGGCAGAGTAGGATCTTATCTGGCTACAGGAAGCGGAGATATTTCCATTGCGTTTTCAAATGGAAATCTAATCCCTTATTACAGTGAGAATAGTATCAGGCTATCTGTTTGAAGAGCGACTGGATAGAGTGTTTGGAACTACAGCTGAAACGGTAGAAAGGGCAGTAATCAGTTCTCTTTATCACGCTGAACAGCGACTGACATAAGAGGTAAAGTGGCTAAAGGATTGAAAACATATTTCTAACGGCATAAAAGCTGAAATTTAAAATAACAAGCAGGGAAAAGTTCTGTCCGGAGAACCAAAATTTAGCTGAAAAAAAGGAAAATCAACATGTCAGTATAAGAAACAACTTGAATACCATTATATGTGGAAATAGTCATAAAATTTTGTCGAAATCAGTTGTAAAATAAAGCAAAATAATTAAATTTTTTTGGTCTTTTTTTTATTATCTGGAGGTTATTTATGACAGAAACAAAAAAAACACGGCTTCCTAACAAGTTTGAGGCGATTTTGCCCATTCTTGTGCTGTTGGGACTAATGATTTCCAACTACATGTTGTCATGGGGTGTTGATCCTCATATCCCTGTACTGATTGCGGCTATTGTTGCCTGTGCGGTGGGAATTTTCTGCGGACAGAACATCAAGGATCTGATCAATGCTGCCATTGACTCCATCAGTCAGTCCATGGAAGCGCTGCTGATTTTGATTTTCGTAGGTTGCCTGGTAGGTTCCTTCGAATGGTGTGGGACTATTGCGGCTATTGTATTTTATGGATTAAAGCTGCTGACACCTACCGTTTTCCTTCCGGCAGTTGCAGTTATTTGTGCCATTGTTGGTGTATCTCTGGGATCTGCGTATACTGTATCAGCAACTTTAGGTATTGCTTTTATGACCATCGGTCATACTATGGGCATTAATCCTGCTCTGGTTGCAGGAGCTATTCTTGCCGGCGGATGTACCGGAGATAAATTCTCACCGTTATCTGACTCTACAAATCTGTCTGCTGCAGCTTCTCAGACAGGACTGTTTGATCATATCAGAGCCATGATTATGACCACTTTCCCTGCCTTCATTGTGGGGCTTCTGATTTTCGGCGGCATCAGCGTATTTGGTAATGTGGGAACATATGATCCGACTGTTGTAAACGGACTGTCTGATGCTATCGTTAGCCATTTCAACCATATGAGTCCTTTGCTTCTGCTGCCGATTCTGGTAATTGTAATTACTGCGGTTCTGAAACTGCCTGCACTTCCGGGAGTACTGCTGTCTTCTTTTACAGGTTGTGTTTTTGCAGTAATCTTTCAGGGAGCAGGAATTGTAGACTGTATCACGATGCTGCATTACGGATATACTGCAGAGACAGGAAATGAACTGGCCGATCTGCTTCTGAACAGAGGTGGTATGGATTCCATGTTCTGGACTATTAACATTGCGCTGATTGCTATCGGATTTGGCGGTATTTACAGTCAGATTGGTGCAGTGGAATCTATTCTGGGCGGAGTTATCCGAAAAGTAAAAACACCGTTCCAGATGGTTGCAGTAACAATTTTGACGGCAATGTTCTGTATCACAACCATGTGTGACCAGTATCTGGGCTTGATTGTACCAGCTTCCATGTATAAGGAAAAATATGATGAACTTGGTCTTGCCAGAAATCTGCTGTCAAGATCTCAGGAGGATGGAGGTACTTTATGGTCGCCGCTGGTTCCATGGTCTTCCTGCGGTGCATACCACTCCGCTATGCTGGGTGTCAGCACATTTGCTTATTTGCCGTTCTGCTTTGTAAATCTGGTAAATCCGATTATCTCACTGGCAACAGCAGCATGGGGAGGAAATATTCTGTATGCTGACGGTTCTTACACTAATTTCTTCGGAAAGCTGAAGAAAGGAAAACCGGCTCAGGCTCCGGAAGAGGGACATGAAAAAGCTATGAAAGCATTGGAAGAACTTCGTGCAAACGGAACATACAAATCGTTATAAAGAAATACAAATGGAAGAAGTAATGAATCATGGAGTATAAAGGTATTGTGAAAACACGGACAAAGTCAAGAAATGCAATGGTTTTCGCTGTGGGGGCAGTGCTGCTGATTATTGAGTTTATGTCAAAGCAGTATCTGTACCTGCCGTTCACTGCACTGATTATGCTGGCCGTGTTTCATAAAAAAGAACATATTGTCTCTAAGGCGGGAGTTGATATTAAACGCAGTATTTTTGGTATGGTTTCAGACAATCGATGGAAATGGAATGAGATTACGGCCATTCAGCCGGATTATATCAAAGACCGCCCCAATGCCAGGATTACCTTTGAAAAAGGAACCATGCTTCGATCTTTTCTTTTCACTCCTGAAGACTGCCGTAAGATTATGGAGCTTGCAGAAGAGATGAATCCTCGGATGCTGATAGATAATTATACGGAAGAAGAACAGGAGGCAATGGAGAAAGAAAAGCTTCATCGTCAGGAACAGCTTCGTGCACAGCGTGCACAGCTAAAACGAAATAAAAAGAAAAAGTAATCAAACAAGCTGTTTTAGGCTGTGGATAAGAGAAGAAAAATTTCTTTCTTATCCGCAGCCTTTTTTGATAATCAGAGTTAAAGCACTCAAAATTACCATTGAAAACATAGAATGCAGTGAAAACGTATTTTGATACAAACCTGATACAGAAATCTATCTGGTAAAAGGTAATACCCCGGACGAGGTTTCTGCCGGGGTATTGTTAAAATAAATCACTGGCCTACTTTTGAGAATTCTTCTTTAATTGCCTTCAGATGCTCAGGATCAGTCATCAGTTCAACAGAAGTCATAGTAAAGGCTTTCACAAATTCCAGTGCATTATTCAAGGCCTCTTCTGAACGGGAACGTTCAACAAATTCTTTAGTATGGGCACCGTAATGGCAGCCGCCTTCTATCGCTCCCATGCCGCACATCAGCTGAACCGCAGGACATTCATAGCTGACGTCTCCCAGATCAGAGGAACCGGGCAGTGTTTCTTTGCCGCAACGGGTGATCTGGTGTCCGAGTTTTTCATACTGTTGGCAGACCAGTTCGGATAAGTACATATTACTGTCAGTATCCTTAAAGTCTGCTTCCGCTTCGCTGATTTTTACTGTTGTACCGGTGCCAAGGGCCGCTCCCTCGGCGCAGGCAGCAATCTTATCCATCAGCTCTTCTACATAGGAGGCTTTGTTGGCGCGGATATAAAACCGGGCAGAAGTATAGTCCGGAATGATGTTAGGTGCCTCACCACCTTTTACGATAATTCCATGAATTCTGGCATCAGGCTTTGTCTGTTGTCTCATGGCGTTGACCAGATTGAAGAAATTGATTACTGCATCCAGTGCATTGAGTCCTTCGTGAGGCGCTGCAGCAGCATGGGCAGTTTTACCGTAGAATTCGTATAAACGGCAGGTTATGGCCATGGTGTTGATAGAACTTCCATTTTCTTCAAAGGGATGCGCCATCATTGCCACATCATAGTCCTTAAAAGCACCCTTCTTTGACATTTCCACTTTTGTACCGGCAGTTTCTTCAGCAGGGGTACCGATTACATGGATTTCTCCGCCGTACTGATCGACAAATTCTCTGATGGCAAGACCAGAACCTACGGAGATCATGGCAATCAGATTATGGCCGCATCCGTGACCCAGCTCAGGCAGCGCGTCATATTCAGCCAGCATAGCGATTTTCGGCCCTGGCTTTTTTCCTTTATAGACAGCTTTGTAGGCTGTGGGAATCTCACAGAAGTTATCTGAACCTTCAAAACCGTATTTCTTTAATAAATCCAGTTGCCAGCGGCATGCTTTATATTCCTGATTTCCAAGCTCCGGATTGTCATGGATCTTTAGCGCCAGCTCTTTTAATTCAGGTGCAAGCTCATTAACAATGGTCTGAATTCTGTCCATAGCTTTATCTTTTTGTTCCATATCTGTTCACCTTCCTGTTGTTTATTTCTGCATTCTGTCAAATTCATTTCTGATTGTCTTAAGACAGGCGGGATCGCGCATCAGTTCTGCGGCGGTCAGATAGAATCCGCAGATGACTTTCAGAGCGGCATTCATACCTTCTGCAGAACCGGCACATTGAGTAAATTCACGTGTATGTGGATTGATATTTTTACCGCCGCTGATATCAAAGGTACTTTGTACAGCGGGACAGCAGTAGCTTACATCGCCCATGTCGGATGATCCCGGGGTATATTCACCATTGGTACGGGTGACTTTAACTCCCAGCTTTTCCATCTGACATGCGATTAAGTCCGCCAGGGCAAGGTTGCTGCAGGTATCCTTGTTGTTGCCTTGCGTAAAACCTGTTCTGCATTCAACACCGGCACCTAAGGCAGCGCCTTTTGCACAGTTTTCAACTCTCGCAAACAAATCGTCCAGATCTCGATAATGATTGGAACGAAGATACTTTCTGTATAATCCGGAATAATGTTAGGGGCCGCGCCGCCTTTGGTAATAATTCCATGAATTCGTACGTCTGGTTTTGTCTGCTGACGGAGCGCATTGACCATATTAAAAAAGTTAATCATAGCATCTAAAGCATTTCTGCCTTCATAAGGAGCGCCTGCAGCATGGGCAGGTTTTCCGTAGAATGAGATCTGATAGGAGTTTACTGCCGTCGTGTTAAAACAGTCCGCATTATAGGAGGCCGGATGACTCATCATTGCTACATCCATCTGGTCAAAAACACCTTGTTCTGACATCTGTACTTTGGAACCCAGATTTTCTTCAGCAGGTGTACCGAATACGTAAATGTCACCGCCCAGCTCATCTGCCAGCTCTCTCATGGCGATACCCGAACCTACACCAACCATGGCGATCAGGTTGTGCCCACAGCCGTGACCGATTTCAGGCAATGCATCATATTCAGCCAGCATAGCAATTTTCGGTCCCGGCCTTTTTCCTCTATATACAGCGCGGTAAGCTGTATCGAAGCCGGCAAAAGGGCATTCTGTTTCAAATCCGTATTTTTTCAGAAGGTCCACCTGCAGCCTGCAGGCCGTGTGTTCTTCTAAACCGATTTCAGGATTGTTCCAGATATTAAGAGCCAGTTCTTTCAGATCAGAAGATAAACTATCTATCGTACTTTGTGCTTTTTTAATCAGTTCATCCATTTTACTTTTCCTCCACTGCTGCTTCGGAACTGTTGTCTTCAGGAAGGAATACCTGAATAATACCTTTTTTGTACAGAATTTTAGTCGGGATATATACCAGCGGGATGCAGATCATCATTACAACACCCTGCCAGGAGTTATAGAAGTCAGGATCGATAAGGAAGGCGATGACACAAAGTGCAAACGGAAGCACTGCACCCAGCATACGTCTTTTAGAATAGATCCCTGCGCCCATATCATTGCTGATACTTCCAAGAGCCAGACAACCGAACAGCGCCGGAAGAACATTAGCGGCTGCAACAGAAACCGCAGGAGAATCGAAAACCGGCTGCAGCGGTGTCAGAAGAATGCATCCTAAAGCAAGAAGTACCAGAGTTACCATGGAAGATATGGCCACTGCAACACCGGTGATAGCATCAGCAGCTTCAGTTCCTGCTTTTACGTTGGCAATTTTCAGTGCATTCATAGCGGAAGGAAGCTTCAGATTCAGGATGTTACCTGTGACACAGGATACATAGTAAGAGGAGCCCATGACAGGTACTTCTGCAAACATTTCTGCAATTCCGGTAGGAATAAAGATTGCACAGATTCCGCCGCAGGCAAGGAGAAGTCCTGAAAAGGTCGGATAAATACCGGTTACAATACTGAGGATCAAAGGGACTGCCACAAAAATTGCGATAGCAGCCAGGGTGATCCAGTAACCGATACGATGCATTCTGTCATAATATTCATTGCCGCATTTTTTATTGATAATAGCCATATTTAAACCACCTTTCTATATCTTGTTTTGAGACTTGGTTAGCCGAACAGATTATTCCATAATACAGAAGAAGCCATAGCGCCGATAAGGCTGAATGCCAGTGAGAACTGTGCAAGCCATTTTGCTCCTGTTGCCTTTGAAAGTGCACTGATGATAACAGCGATCACAATACTGGTGATAAAAGTCATCAGACTCACAAGACCGCCGAAGATCATAGGAACGGTCAGAGCACAGAGCAGTGCAATCATAAAAGTGCTCTGAGACAGTGCACCCCATCTCTGATCCTTGTCACCCAGTTTTACAGAACCCAGATGCATTGGTTTGCACAGACAAAGGTTGGCAATCATGGTACTGGTGATACCGATACACATTGCCCAGGACATCAGAATAAAGGCATCTGCTCCCGCATTGTTGACATCTACGCCCAGAGCGGATAGTGCCAGATTTGCAGCCATCAGTTCATAAGTAACAGAGCCTAAGACAGAAAGTCTGAACCAGCCGTAAGGCAGTCCGATAACTACTGCCAGAGAGGCAAGGCCGGTTACGATGGCCAGAGAAGGAACGATAGAAAATGACAGTGAGGATTTGACTACTGCATTGATGGTTTCTTTGCTGATGCCTACCTTGAGGGCATGTTTTCTGCACAGATAATAGTAGTACATTGTAATCACTGCTACTAAAATAATACCGATAATGACCATGGTCCAAAGCAGACCACTGTTCGCAATTTCCTTAAAACTCATACTTGCGTCTCCTTTCAGATTTTTCAGTTTTTTATTGCTTGAAGTTATTCTACTGTCTTGACCAGGTCAAGAGTCAATGGAGAATCGGAAAATATATATAATATTTTATATATAGTGTTTTGTGATAAATAGAACGGGAATTTAAGAATGATAGTAAAAACATCCATATCATGGATATGGATGCCGGTGATAAAGCATATTATAAAAAACAAACTACATATTGCAGGAGACTATGACACAAGAGTGCTACTTAATGGGAATCCAGACTCTATAATAATCTGTCGCACCTCCGTGTATATTTTCGGACATAACATATTGGGCAAAATAGTTTCCGTTTTTTACAAGGTTATGTTCGCGGATATATTGATTGACGATTTCAATGAATTCATATTCGCTGTCAGTATGGGTATAGCAGATTGAAGTAACGAATTTTGAGGGACCGATGATAGAGATCCGATCTGAGGGGAATCCTTTTCTGCGGCTGACTGCGTTGACATCCTGACAGGTTATTACAAAATTTCCTTCTTCACGCCGCTGTTTGTTTAAAAAGTCTGTGCTGGTTTCAAGAGGTATTTTTGTACCTGGTGTATATAAAGACAGCAGGGGCTGCAGAGCTGGATCCAGACTTTTCAAAAAATCTGCGGTCTGAGGGATGGATTTTTCGATATCCATCATAAGAAAAGTCAGCGGCTTAGATATGATTTCGGGTTTATTGCACTTTTCGATTGTTTTGTTGAGAAACTCGGTGTAATGATACAGGTTCTCCCTGACTGCAATCAGTCTGGCAAGCTCCTTATCAGTCAAGCGCAGTCTTTCTAGGATTATATCTCGGCTATGACGCAGATCGGAGCGGCAGACAATTTCTGAGATATCATCTAATGGAATATCCATTGCACGCAGCCGCATGATATAATCCATACTGAAAATATCGTCCCGATAAAAAATCCTGTAATTAGAGTTTTTGTGTTTTTTTTCTGCCAGAATACCCTTTTTTCCATAAAGTCTAATAGTATCTGCAGAAACATCAAACAGACTGGTCAGCAGACCTATCTGATAATCTTTAAATCTGATTTTCATGGCTTTTAATAAGACTCGGTACTGCGGGGTCTTCAGCTGAAATGCGGCAGGCAGGGTAAGATACCTGTGTCTGCGCAATAAATCAGACTTTTTTGCGCGAGTTTGATATAATAAATAGATAAGCAAACAAATTTAGTATAAATAAATGAAATTCAAAGGTTTTGCGGTCTTTGTGCAATTATTTGCATTTTCTATTTTGTGTTTTTTACACTGAATGGAAAAGTCTACAAAACTGCGCAGAAGTTAGCGCTGCAGTAACTTGAAAACATTCATTTTACGCCGCCTCTATTTTATGATAAAATAAACAGATACCAATTAACAGAAAAGGAAGTGATACAATGATTCAGTTAGATCAGATCAAATCTGAACTGCCGATTGCAAAGGCGAATCTTAAAGAGGCAGGTGAGTCCCTTTGACCTGGCTGGTCTGAGGGAAAAACTAGCTGATCTGAACCGTCAGACAGAGGCTGCGGATTTCTGGAATGATCCGGAGGCAGCCCAGAATTTACTGAAGAAAAAGAAGGCCCTGGAAAAGAAGGTTGAGCAGTATGAAACTCTGGAGACAGGCCTTGAAGATATTGGAGAACTTATCGAACTGGCAGAGGAAATGGAAGATGAGGAAGAAGCACGAACCATCGTATCTTCCTTTGAGGAATTGCAGAAAAGTCTGGAAGAATTGAAGCTGGACACCCTTCTGGATGGAAAGTATGACCATAATAATGCGATTGTCTCGATACATGCAGGCACCGGAGGTGTAGATGCTATGGACTGGGCGGAGATGCTGCTGCGCATGTATACTCGATGGGCTGAGAAGAAAGGTTACAAGGTAACCATGGTAGACTTGCAGGATGATACAGAAGCAGGCATTAAAAGTGCCACGCTGATTGTAGAGGGAGAAAATGCTTATGGTTATCTGAAAAACGAAAAAGGGGTTCACAGACTGGTAAGGATCTCTCCGTTTAACTCTGCAGGAAAGCGGCAGACCTCCTTTGCCGCTCTGGAAGTAATGCCTGAAATTGAAGATGATATGACTGTGGAAATCGATCCGGAGGATTTGCGGATTGATACTTACAGAAGCAGCGGTGCGGGCGGACAGCATGTCAATAAAACGGATTCCGCTATCCGTATTACTCATCTTCCTACTCACATTGTGGTAACCTGTCAGAATGAACGAAGCCAGCATCAGAATAAAGAAATGGCTATGAAGATTCTGGCATCCAAGCTGATGGAACTGAAAGAGCAGGAGCATAAAGAGAATCTGAAGGAACTGAAAGGGGATTTTTCACTGATTACCTGGGGTTCTCAGATTCGATCCTATGTTTTTCAGCCATATACCATGGTCAAGGATCACAGAACAGGAGCCGAGGTGGGAAATGTCAACGCAGTGATGGATGGTGATCTGGATTATTTTATTAACGAGAAACTGAAACAAAAGGACAATAATTAGTATGAACATTATAGAAAAACTGGCAAGTGAATTTAAGGTGAAAAGGACGCAGGTTGAGCATACTGTGGAACTGATTGATGAGGGAAACACGATTCCTTTTATTGCCCGCTACAGGAAAGAAGTGACAGGTGGGCTGACTGATGTAGTTCTTCGTGATATGGAGGAAAGACTGCAGTATCTGCGCAATCTGGAAAGCCGAAAGGAAGAGGTCATTCGTCTGATTGAAGAGCAGGGAAAACTGACAGAACCTTTGAAAGAGGAAATTGAAAAAGCAGAGGTTCTTCAACGGGTAGAAGACCTTTATAAGCCATATAAACAGAAGAAGGCAACTAGAGCTTCCAAGGCAAAAGAACGGGGGCTGGAGCCGCTTGCCATGATCTTTTATGCGCAGCAGAAAAAAGAAGGCAGCGTGGAGGAGATTGCGGCGAACTTTATTAATCCGGAAAAAGACGTGAATACGCCGAAGGAGGCCGCTCAGGGTGCCATGGACATTATTGCGGAGATGATAGCTGATGATGCGGATCTGACAAAAGCTATCAGAGAGAAGACTTATGCCAAGGGTCAGATTACTACAGAGGCTGTGGATCCGGAAGAAAAGACCGTTTATGATATGTACTACGGCAGCAGCGAGGCTATTGCGAAGATACCGAATCATAGAGTTCTGGCCATAAATCGAGGTGAAAAGGAAAGGAAACTGAAAGTGAAGGTGACCATTGACAGTGAAGAGATCACCAAACTCATTGCGAAACAGGTAATTCGGGGTAAGTCTGTCTTTGCGGATCTTCTTCAGGACACGATTGCCGATGCTTACAAACGGCTTATCGCACCTTCCATTGAGAGAGAAATGAGGAATGTTCTTACAGAGAGGGCGGAGGCGGATGCTGTTAAGGTATTTGCTAAAAATACAGAAAAGCTTCTCATGGTGCCGCCTGTAAAGGGAAAGAAAATCATTTCCATCGATCCGGGCTACAGAACGGGATGCAAGGTGGCTGTACTGGATGAAACAGGCAAACTGAAGGCATATACGACTATCTATCCTACTGAGCCGAAAAACGATGTGGCAGGCACGGAACGTACTCTGCAGAAAATTATCGAAAAATACGGTACAGATATTATTGTTATCGGAAATGGTACAGCTTCCCGGGAAACGGAAGAGGTAGTTGCTGCCTTCCTGAAAAAACATGACTACCCGATTCAGTACACCATTGTCAATGAGGCGGGAG
>CABSEO010000009.1 GCA_902476665.1 uncultured Emergencia sp. | reverse complement strand
GGCAAAAGAAAGTGAAAGTGATAGCCAAGTGCAAGCCGCAGGCAGGGTAAACGCAAAGCTTTCCTGCGACTGACAAAGCAAAGCTGCCGGAAGATGTGCAGAAAGCGACTGTAAAATGTCCAAAATCGCGTGCTGCTTAGATACATGAATTATATTGGAGGTATTACAACATGAAGAATTACGAGAAGTACAGACCCGGCTATTTTGCACCGCCTATGGATGTCTGCCAGATGGAATGGCCAAAAAAGGATCATATTGAAAAAGCACCGAAATGGTGCAGCGTGGATTTGCGTGACGGCAATCAGGCACTGGTAGTTCCCATGAGTCTTGACGAAAAGCTGGAGTTTTTCAGTTATCTTGTAAAACTGGGTTTTAAAGAAATTGAGATTGGATTCCCCGCTGCTTCAGAAACAGAATATGAATTTACCAGAAGACTGATCGAAGACAACCTCATTCCGGATGACGTCAAAGTTCAGGTTCTGACACAATCAAGAAAACATATCATAGACAAAACCTTTGAAGCTCTGCGGGGTGCTAAAAGAGCCATCGTTCACCTTTACAACTCCACCTCTTATGCTCAGAGAGAACAGGTATTCAGAGCTTCTGAAGAAGAAATTATCCAGATCGCAAAAGACGGTGCGCAGCTGATGAATGAATACGCTGCAAAGTTTCCTGAGACTGATTTTCAGTTCGAATACTCTCCGGAAAGCTTTACCGGTACAGAAATGGAATTCGCTGTAAAAATCTGCAACGAGGTTATTGATATATGGCAGCCTAAACCGGATAAAAAAGTCATCATCAACCTGCCCGCCACAGTTGAAATGTCACTTCCTCATGTTTTTGCCAATCAGATTGAGTATATGAGCAAAAACCTTCACAACAGGGAAAATATCATTCTTTCTCTCCACCCTCACAATGACAGAGGCACAGGTGTTGCGGATGCGGAGCTGGGGCTTCTTGCCGGAGGAGACAGAATTGAAGGCACTCTCTTTGGAAACGGTGAAAGAACAGGTAATGTAGACATCATTACTTTAGCCATGAACATGTTCACTCATGGCGTAGATCCGCAGCTGGACTTTTCCAATATGCCTGAAGTGGTAGAAAAGTACGAAACATATACCGGCATGCAGGTAAATCCGAGACAGCCATACGGCGGAGATCTGGTTTTCGCAGCTTTCTCCGGCTCTCATCAGGATGCAATCTCCAAAGGTATGAAATGGAGAGAGGAAATGGATCCGTCCAGATGGACTGTACCGTATCTTCCGATCGATCCCCATGATGTAGGCAGAGCCTACGACGGTGATGTAATCAGAATCAACAGTCAGTCCGGTAAAGGAGGCGTTGCCTATATCCTTGAACACAATTTCGGCTATGTAATTCCAAAAGCTATGATGAGTGAAGTGGGATATATGATGAAAGATATTTCCGACAAGCATCATGAAGAACTGTCACCGGAAGAAATTTTTGAAGAATTCTCCAAAGAATATGTTAACGATTTCTCCCCTATTGACATTACCGATGCCACGTTTAATCATTTCTCATCCACAAAGGATGACAATGACAGTGTCGGTGTTAAAATGAGAGCAGTCATTTCGGGGCAGGCATACAATCTGGAAGCTGAAGGCAACGGCCGTCTGGATGCGGTAAGCAATGCTCTGAAAAAGACAGAATATCACTTTGACTACAAGTTTATCACCTATTCAGAACACGCAATCAGTGCTGATTCTAACTCTAAAGCCGCAGCCTATGTATGCATAGAAGACGCTCACGGTCATCAGTACTGGGGTGTAGGCACCCATGCGGATATTATTCTGGCTTCTGTAAACGCACTGGTCAGTGCTCTGAACAGAATGAACAAGAAAATACATTTTGTAGAATAACCCGGAGGTAATAAGATATGGCAATGACAATGACACAAAAGATCCTGGCCGCTCATGCGGGTCTTGACCACGTGACAGCAGGTCAGCTGATCGAATGCAGTTTGGATGTTGTAATGGCCAATGACATTACAGGACCTATGGCAATTCCGATTTTCCGCCAGATGGCAGAAAAAGTTTTTGATAAAGACAAAGTGGTTTTAGTTCCCGACCATTTCACTCCAAACAAAGATATCAAATCTGCCCAGAATGCCAGAGATATTCAGGACTTTTCCAGAGAACAGGGTCTGACCCATCATATGGTTCAGGGGAAATGCGGCGTAGAACACGCTGTGCTTCCTGAGAGAGGCATCGTAACCGCCGGTCAGTGTATTATCGGCGCTGACTCTCATACCTGCACTTATGGTGCTTTAGGGGCATTCGGTACAGGCGTGGGAACCACAGACATTGCTGCAGGTATGGCCACCGGCAGAGCCTGGTTCAAAGTTCCTTCAGCCATCAGATTTGTACTGACAGGAAAACCTTCAGAATATGTAAGCGGAAAAGATATTATTCTGCATATCATAGGAATGATCGGAGTAGACGGAGCACTTTACAAATCCATGGAGTTTACAGGTGATGGTATTGCAAACCTGACCATGGACGATCGTTTTACCATTTGCAACATGGCAATCGAGGCCGGCGCCAAAAACGGTATTTTCCCTGTTGATGAACAGACTCTGGCATATATAAAAGAGCACTCTGATAAACCATATCAGATTTTTACTGCTGATGAAGACGCAGAATATGAAAAAACCGTTGAAATAGATTTATCATCCGTAAGACCTACGGTTGCATTCCCTCATCTTCCGGGCAATGCTCATACCATTGATGAAATTGAAGAATCTGAGAAGATCTTCATTGATCAGGTTGTTATCGGCTCCTGTACCAATGGACGAATGAGTGACATGAGAAAGGCAGCTGCAATTCTGAAAGGAAAAACCGTACACCCTGAAGTACGTGTCATGGTGATTCCTGCAACACAGAAAATTTTCCTTCAGTGTATGGAGGAAGGTCTGGCTCAGATATTTGTGGAAGCAGGATGCGCTTTCAATACACCAAGCTGCGGTGCATGTATGGGTGGACATATGGGTGTTATGTGTAAAGGCGAGAAGTGCGTCTCTACCTCCAACAGAAACTTTGTGGGACGCATGGGTGATGTTGATTCAAAAATCTATCTGGCATCACCAGAAGTCGCTGCCGCCAGCGCCATAGCAGGTTATATCGCAAATCCAGAAAAAATGGAAGGAGACAAATAATGAAAGCACAGGGCAAAGTATTGAAATACGGAGACAATGTGGATACAGATGTCATTATTCCGGCAAGATATCTTAATTCTTTTGATGCAAAAGAGCTTGCCAGTCACGCTATGGTAGACATTGATCCCACTTTTACAGAAAGACTGGAACCGGGAGATATTATGGTTGCTTCCAGAAATTTCGGATGCGGTTCTTCAAGAGAACATGCGCCGCTGGCTCTGAAAACAGCAGGTGTAAGCTGTGTCATTGCAAAGTCATTTGCAAGAATCTTCTACAGAAATTCCATCAATATCGGATTTCCGATTCTGGAGTGTGAAGAGGCCGTAGACGGCATTGATGAAGGGGATCAGGTGGAAGTCGATTTCGAAAAGGGTATCATATATAATAAGACAAAGGGAACACAGTTTCAAGCACAGCCGTTTCCTGAATTTCTGCAGAAAATGATCGCAGCAAACGGCCTTGTAAACTATGTAAATTCCGGTAAATAAGGAGAATTTCCATGAATTATAATATTGCAGTAGTAAAAGGTGACGGAATCGGTCCTGAAGTCACCACAGAAGCTATAAAAGTGTTGGACAGAATCGGAGAAAAGTTCGGTCATACTTTCAACTATGACTATGTTCTTGCAGGGGGATGTGCCATTGATGAAAAAGGTCAGTGCCTTCCTCAGGAAACTGTTGAAAAATGCAAAAACAGTGATGCAGTTCTTTTAGGGGCTGTGGGCGGACCTAAATGGGATAGCATGCCGGGAGATGAACGTCCGGAAAGAGCGCTGCTGGGGCTGAGAAAAGAACTGGGGCTTTTTGCAAACATTCGGCCTGCAATGGTATTTGACGAACTGGCAGATGCATCTCCTCTCAAGCCATCTCTTCTGGAAGGCGGACTTGACATCGTTGTGGTCAGGGAGCTGACAGGCGGAATATACTTTGGAAAGAAAGGTACCATAGAACAGACAGAACTGGGGCCTGCCGCCTACGATGTGGAACAGTATGCGGAAGAAGAAGTGAGAAGAATTGCGCAGGTAGCTTTCGATATGGCCATGAAGAGAAATAAAAAGGTTACTAGTGTTGACAAGGCCAATGTTCTGGAAAGCTCTCGTCTGTGGAGACGAATTGTTTCTGAAGTGGCTGCAGACTACCCTTCTGTGGAACTTGAAAACTTTTATGTGGATAATGCTGCCATGCAGCTGGTTCGACAGTTTGATGTAATTGTTACCAGCAATATCTTTGGGGATATTCTGTCTGATGAAGCAAGCCAGATCACAGGTTCCATCGGCATGCTTCCTTCTGCAAGTCTTGCTACAGGCAATTTCGGCATGTATGAACCGGTACATGGCTCTGCACCTGATATTGCCGGAAAAAATCTTGCAAATCCCATTGCCGCCATTCTGTCTGCAGCAATGATGCTGCGCTATACTTTCGGACTGGCAGAGGAAGCTGACGCCATTGAAAACGCAGTAAAGAAATTCCTCGCTGAAGGCTATAGAACTCCGGATATCGCAGCCGGAGGCTCTTCTGTCGGAACAGCTGAGACCGGCACTATCATAGCCGACTTTATTTGACAATCAGCCTGAAATATTTTGAGGGTATTGTCTCTTCATCCTTATCAGATGACAGAGCAATACCCTCTCTTTGTTTGATACGAACAGCTGACAAAACTGCTGCTTTGCTTATTCAGGCACTTTTTTCAAAACGCACACTCTTGGACAGTCTGCAAATGCATTTTCATCAAAAACTGTATCAGCTCCCGCATAAACAGATTCCAGACTAATACAGTCTTTAAATGCAAACGCCTGTACTTCACGTAAACTTTCAGGAAGCGTCACTTCTTTCAGTTCTCTGCAGCCACTGAAACAGTTTTCTGACAGACGCAGAATCCCCTCTTCCAGTAAAACTTCATGAAGTCTGCTACATCCTGAAAAAGCTCTCTTTGCAACATTCGTACATTTTCCCGGAATTCTGATATTCTCCAGTTTCCGACAGTTTTCAAAAGCACCGGCTCCCAAAAATCTCAAAGTTTCGGGAAGTCGGATTTTTTTGAGACTGAAACAGTCTTCAAAAGCTTTCTTGCCGATAAATACAATCCTGCAGCCTCCAACTACAGACTCCAGTTTTCTGCACTGTGCAAAGCTGCCGGTACCGATATGCCGAATCTGACTTCCCAGCCTTATCTCTTTCAGAACTTTGCTGCCTCGAAAGGCACCCATTCTCACTTTCTTCACTTTTTTGCCTCCGATACGGCGTTTTATTTTCAATTGCCTGCTTGTTCCCGCTGTACCCCATACGGTGGCATGTTCATCAAAGATCCGGTATTTGACACCGTTATGTTTCCTTCCGACATAATGCAATCCTTCAACATATTTCCCATCAGAAAAATTAGTTCCGAATATATCATCAATTCTTTCGTCCAGTTTAACTTTGGAGCTTCCTTTAAACAGGGTAACATCTCCCCTCTTCAGTGAGGAGCGGATCCATTCATTCATCTTTCTTGGAGAACGATATATTCGGATTTTAGATGTATCACCTTCGATATGATTCATAATCTGCTGGCTGTTATCACCATAGAGCACAAGCTCATCCAGCTGGTTAAGATATGAGGAAAGTATACCGGCCACCTGCTTGTTTATCTCTTCTGCCTGCTCTCCCATTCCGGTGATATCTCCAATAACCGCTTTTTTTCCACCATCAGGTGTCGTTCTCAATCTTACCAGAACTGAAAGAGCACTTTCCACAGAGTCAGCAGAAGCATTAAAACAGTCCACAAAAAGATGATAGCCTCCAACATTAACCAGATTCTGTCTTGTTCCTTCTGTTTTAAACTGCAGCAGACCTTTAGCAATATCAGACTCCCTCATCCCGAGATATTTTCCTACTGCAAAACTGCACACAGCATTTAAGATATTATATTTTCCGGGTACGTTAAGTTCGACCGGATACCGCTCACCACTGCTGCTTACTATATCAAAACTGGTTCTATGTCCAATTTCACAAATCCTGTCTGCATAATAATCCGCATTTCTGTTAAACACAGCAAAATAACAAGTTCTGTATTCAGTCACAGCTGATGCCAGCAGCGGATCGTCTCCGTTAAGAAATAGACATCCGTCAGAGCTCATTCCGGCAGTAATCTGCAGTTTATGCTTCATAAGTTCATGCTGAGACTCATAATTTCCGATATGCGCTGTACCGATATTTGTAACTACCGTAACAGCAGGTGCAATCATTCGAGAATGGCGGGATGCGCCTCCGGGACGTCCACCTCCGATTTCCTGAATAAAAAACTGAGTACCTTCTCTAATCCTCTGTACATTAATTCCGATTTTTGTCTGTACGGTGGAGTTTTTTCTGCTTTTCTCAGTTTTAAATTCCTGAGACAGAACATGATACATCATATCTTTGGTAGACGTCTTTCCCACACTTCCGGTAATGCCTATGCATTTAACCGGAAGACGCTTTCTATACCAGCCTATCACTGCGATATGAGCTTCCATGGCATCTTTTACAACTACGTGAGGAATCCAGGGCCAAAGCCTGCGGCAGGAAAAAATAAACAGGGTTTTTCGCATCACTGCCCGCAGTATCAGCTTTAGACGTATCACTTCGTTCATTGGTTTACTGTCATTTTTATCCCGAAACTGCTGTCTGTAGAAAAATACATTTCCGGGAGCCAGTTCTGAGCTTCTTGAACAGATACTGTTAACCGTATAATCCCCTAGATAAGAAAACTTTTCCGGCAGAGTTACTCCGGCTGCCTCTGCGATATCATGAAGGTAAACCGGTTCATTCCAGGGATGTAATCCCCTCATTTTTTCTTTCAGTCCATTGACAAGCAGAAGTCGAGCAGCTTCAGGCACAGTTCCGTCTCTGTCACATATAAAAAATTCGCCTTTACTGACAGCTGCGGCAAAATAGCCCATCTGCGCGATTCTTTTTTTCCTGGGATCAAAACCGAGTCTGACTGCCGCCACGGGCTTGAAAGAATTTCTCTGTTTCTGCTGATCAGTGATTTTTCCAAGAGAATAAAACACTGTCGACTCTGAAAAGCTATAGGTGCGCAAAGATCTTCTTGTGTGAACCTGATCGTTAAGTCCTACTACGCATTCATAGCCACATCTGGCAATCTTTTTTGTGTATTGGGCAAAACTGTGATATGTACAGCCGCCGGGACGCTGTACATATGCAATCACAAAATCTGCTCCGGCTCTTTTCAGCAGTTGCTTCCGTTTTATTATTGTAAAGGTGTCTGCAGCATCATCCACTTTGCTGAAAAGAGATATCCCCACTCTGACATCTCCCAAATCCGCCAGGATATCAGCATACCAGGCTGTGTTAAGAATCCCTTTTGACAAGAAATCCTGTTCGCTTTCTTTGTCCCAACTCATATTACAATAAACTACCGTGCAATTACTTTCTGTTTTTGAAATCAGTGCTTCAACTGATCTCAAAACAAAGCTTTCAGTCCCATCTGCTATTTCTCCACATAGTGTCATCAATGGAAACTTTTTTGGTATAGTCCAAGACACTTTGCACTCTTTTATTAAACTTTGCTTTCCCAAAATCATCAATCTGGCAAAAACTGTTACAATCAGAAACTTTATGAAGTCATAAAGTGCAAGAATAGACTTCTTTATTCCATAAATATCTGCTTTCATTTTCTTTCCCTTCCGACATAATTCTGCTGACTTAGTTCATTACTAAAGATCGGTTGAAGTATTTCTAATATTCTTGTCCATGAAAAATACCCACATGAAAAGCATCTCTGTTTCCTTCTGAAATACTCCATAAAAGTCTGATAAAATGATTTGAAATATCACTGGCAAAGAAAAGATGCTCAGCTTTTCTGGGTTCCGCCAGTCCATCACGTTTTTTCAGTTCCAGTTCCACCGCTTTAGATACCTCTGCAGAAGAACTGATAATGTGCAGATCCGGGTATAGTTTTGAAATTTCCTCCTCAATCAGAGGATAATGGGTGCACCCCAGGATAAGATCCCGGATGTTGTTTTTTCTAATAAATTCGTCAAGATAATACTGTATCGTCAAATCCATAATCTGATTCTTAATAATCCCCTCTTCAATCAGGGGCACAAAAGCGGGACAAGCTGCAGAAAAAACTTTTAAATCCGGCCGTTTCTCTTTGAGCTTCTTTTCATAAGTACCACTTTTAATGGTTGCCCTTGTTGCGATAACACCTACATGATCACCTGCGGCACAGCATTTTTCAGCCACTTTCACAGTGGGCGACACCACCCCTATAATGGGAATTTCCGGATGCTCCGTTCTCAATTGTTCCAGACAGGTGGCACTGACTGTATTGCAGGCTGCTACGATCATTTTTACATTATGTCTTGCCAGAAAATCTGCGATTTCTGAAGAGAAATACTCAATAGTTTCTTTTGATTTTGAACCGTAGGGAGCTCTTGCAGTATCACCGTAATAAATAATATTCTCATCGGGGAGATTCCTTAATACCGGGGGGATACTAGTCAGGCCCCCCACTCCGGAATCAAAAAAACCAATTGCCCTATTATCCATAATATTGACTTCCCGTTTTTATTTCTTTAGAAGGCTGACAATATTCTGCAGAATAAATCAGTTTTGTAAACAGCTCTTTCCTGTGTAAACCCTTTGCTTCAAACATAGACACATACACGCTGCGGTTGCCCAATCCGGGGATCGTATTCAGCTCATTAAAATATACAGTCCCATTTCTGTCAACAAAAAAATCTACTCTTGCAAACCCTCTGCATTCAAGTTCTTTATATATGAGCAAAGCTTGTTCCCTGATTTCATCTTCCAGTTTTTTGTCCATTACAGCAGGAATTTCTTTTATGGAAGAAAAACTCTGATACTTTGCATTGTAATCGTTAAGTTTTCCCTCTGGTACTGTAAGTTTACAGATTTCACCAATCTCCGGATTTCTGTCACCCAAAACAGCAACTTTAATCTCATAGCCCACAATACCTTCCTCTACCAGAATTTTATCATCATAAGAAAATGCCAGCTCCATAGCCTTAACAAGCTCTTGTCTGTTTTCCACTTTAGATACTCCAACAGAACTTCCCTGTTTTGCCGGTTTAACATACAGGGCTTCCGTTTCTGGAAGAAAATCTTCAATATTTTCCGTCTGATTTCTCCTCAGTACGGCACAAGAAGGCAGTTCCATACCACAGGACTGTGCAAACAGCCGCGTGATCTGTTTATCCATGGCACAGGCAGAAGCAGCTACTCCCGATCCAACGTACGGAATACCTGACAACTCTAAAAGCCCCTGAATACATCCATCTTCTCCTCCATATCCATGAATCAGAGGAAATACATAATCTATTGCAATCTCTTTAATGCCTGTCTCAAGCAGAACAGAAATACAACCATTGCCGTTTCCTGGCGTGAAAAAAGCAAAGCGATTGTTTTCCTTCTTTATCCATGAAGTTCCGTCCTGTATCTCATCAGGAGAAGCATCGGTGAATATCCACTTTCCGTCCAGCGTAATACCGATTTGCAAAACATTAAAAAGATTTGAGTCAATATTTCTTAAAACCTCCGATGCAGAATCACAGGAAACATAATATTCCGGATTACTGCCTCCGAAAATCAATAAAACAGTTCGCATCTCCTTTTTCCTCCATCGTTTTCATCTATGCCAACTATTTTGCTCAGAAAAGAATTATCAATACGGTTTTTTACATAAAAAAAAGCGGTAAAAATTAGTTTTTCAATTACTGAACCTGGAGAAGTCATCTGTGTCCTTTTCAGTGAGTTCAGTCTCTCACTGATTAGAAACATGCACTTGATGGGATTTCAAACAATAGATATATGCAAAAACTGCTCAAAAAAAATCCCCTTCTTGTCAAAGCTACCGGTTCATCTTTAGACAAGAAGAGGTTTTTCAGCTCTAAGAATTATTGTTCTGTCCTTTTTCCATGATGCTCGAACTCACTTTTCAGCGATCGATACAGGGCTCTGCAGCATGCCAGCATAATAAATAAAAACGGAAATGCAATTACAAGCGAAATCGTCTGGATAGCATTCAACCCGCCCGAAATAAGCAGACCGATTGCAAGCAGAGAAATCATTACCGCCCAGGATATTTTTCTTGCCGGAGAGGGATCCAAATTTCCATCCGAAGAAAACATTCCCAGAACAAAGGTGCCTGAATCTGCTGAAGTAACAAAAAATGTAAACAAAAGCAGGATTGCAATCACTGACAGCAACGTGCCCAGGCTATACTCATTGAGAATTGCAAACAAAGCCGTTTCCGGAGATGAGGTCATCTCTGCAAGGGTAGAAAGCGGAACAATATTTTTCATTCCCAGATTGATTCCCAGATTTCCGAAAATCGCAAACCAAATACAGGATGCAGCTGTCGGAACTAAGAGAACCCCAATCACAAATTCTCTGATTGTTCTGCCTTTTGATATCCTGGCAATAAAACAACCGACAAAAGGTCCCCAGGAAATCCACCAGGCCCAGTAAAAGCCCGGCCAGCTGATTGTCCAGCTGTTGTCGCCATATGCACTGAGGTTTAAACTTTCCTCCACAATATCTGAAATGTATGAACCGATCCCGCCAACCAGACTGTTGATAATCTCCAGTTTCGGTCCTACAATAAAGGCAACTGCCGCAAGAGCCACGGCAAGATAAAGGTTGAAACTCGACAGGAGTCTGATTCCTTTATCGATTCCGCTAACAGATGACAAGGTGAATACAACTGTAACAATCAGAATGATCAGAATCTGAGTTTTGAGACTGAATGGAAGAGCGGTCAAACTGCTCAAACCTCCGTTAATCTGTAAAGCCCCCAGACCAAGAGATGTAGAAATTCCCATTATGGTGATAAAAACAGTAAAAATATCAATTCCCTTTCCAAGAATGCCTCCTGACTTTTCTCTTCCGATTAAAGGGATCAATGTGCTGCTGATAAGACTTTTCTCTCCTTTTCTGAAGCTGAAATATGCAATAGAAAGACCGATGACGCCATAAATCGCCCACGGATGAACACCCCAGTGCATAAAGGTGGACTTTATTGCAAATTCTGCTGCTTCAGCAGTGCCTCCTTCCATCCCGTCAGGAGACAGAAAATGAGAGAGAGGTTCTGATACACCCCAGAACACCAGTCCCACACCCATACCTGCACAGAAAAGCATGGCAAACCATGCTGAAGTAGTGTACTCCGGCTCCTCTTCATCTCCTCCCAGTTTGATTCTTCCATACCTGCTGACCGCAAGATATACACAGAACGCAACAAAAAACGCAATTATGAGAAGATATACCCATCCCATATTAATGCTCAAATATTCATACAATCTGTTTGCAGTAGCCATAAAACTCTCAGTGGCAATGATCGACCATCCTGCAACAAAAACAGTAACAGCTAACTACCGATATTCCATATACTGTATAATTTGTCTGTGAATCTCTTCTTTTGTGTTTTAACTTACTAATCCTTCTCCTCTCCTTTCCTGTCTGCACGGCATCATTCAGCATGCAGTTCTGTTTCAAGGCCGGAATTTCCGTAAGCAGCATATACTCCCTGCGAAAAAATAAAAACGGACCATCTCACTGCCCGCATTATCGTTATCTGTTCATGTATGATTTGGCTTTGAAACTGATGGAAATATTATATCATAGATAGAGAGAAAAGTCACCTGTTCATTCTTTTGCGCTGTACTTTCGTAAGAAAAATCAGTCAAACAGATTATTTTTTCCTTGATAAGCTTCAAATCTCAGTTGCTCCCTCCTATATTTTCAGCAGTATTCTGACAGTGCCGTGCGGCATCCTGAAGGTCACAAAGAAAAATGAATTCTTATTGAAAATTCAATACTTTTTAAATTTTACTCCTTAAGAATAATTAAGAAAAAATTCGGTCTGAGCTTCTTGCTTTTTACCTTATTTTTGCTATTATTATATAGGTAATATAAGAGATTAACACACATAAAATCGAAAGGCGGTATTCTTATGGCACTAAATTCAGCTAGGAAGCATAAAAGTAAGGGGATGACATTAGGGAGCAAAAAATTTCTAATCTTCATTATAGTTTTACTCATTCTGATATGTGTTTTTTTTATTAATTTGTTTCGTGGAAACAGCCCGGCAGACTATGACAAAAAAACTGTACGGACAAGTCTGGCTGCAATTTCTACTTTTGACTATTCCAAGGTAACTACAGTGGAAAAAGAAATCAAGAAGCTGGAAATCACCGAAGCACAAAGCACATTTGATGTGACCAAGGTTCTTTCCAAAGAACAGTATCGGAAAATTCTCAAGACCAGCGTCGTTATCGGTGATTCAGTGACAGAAGGACTGACAGATTACGGTTGGCTCGGAAGTGAACAGGTATTCTGCAAAATCGGTGCTTCTATCATAAACTCTGATGATCTCTTTACATCTGCAGCAAAAGTTTATCCAAGTTATGCCTTTATGGCTTTTGGTATGAATGATATAGGAAATTACAACGGAAATCCGGATGGTTTTATTGAAAAATACAAAAAGCTTATCAAGGAATTTAAAAAGATTTCTCCTGATACCAAAATCCTGATCAATGGAATTACACCACCGTCTCAGAATGCCATTGAGGCCAACAGCATCCTGAAAAACTACAAAAAGTTTAACAATGCAATTAAACAGATGTGTAAAGAGCTTGATCTCACATATATGGACAACACCTTTATTTTGGAAGAACATCCTGATTTCTATGAAGGTGACGGCATTCATGTATCTACTAACTATTATCCATACTGGATGAACAATATGATTTTAAAGGCAGGGTTATAATGTTAAAAAAAGGGATTTTTGTATTAATTTTGATAGTATTTCTGACAATGATTTATGCTGACGGCAGTTCCAGGGACGTGCCCATGACTGATATTGAAAAACAGCTGCTTGAATCAACAGATATGAACAAAATGGTGAAATGCAGCAACCGTAATCTTATGCAGTTTTTCGGTCTGGATTACGAACAGTATGATTCACATATCTATTACAAAGGAACAGAAGCGCTCAGTGTTGATGAAGTTCTTGTTATTAAAGCTTTTTCTAAAAATGATTTAAACAACGTAAAAGATGCGGTCGAAAACCGTATTGATACTCAGATTACAACTTTTGAAGGATATGGCCCTAAACAGGTGGCACTGCTGAAAAATGCGGTTGTCACAACCAAGGGAAACTATCTCTTCTATGCCGTCTGTGACGATGCAGAAAAGATTGAGGAGGTATTTGAACATGTTATTTAGCAGTATTATATTCCTCTTCTACTTTCTTCCTATCGTCCTGCTGCTTTATTTCATAGTCCCGAAAAAAGGCAAGAATATTGTTCTGCTTATCGCCAGCATTTTTTTCTATAGCTGGGGTGAGCCGGTATATGTATTTCTGATGATCTTCAGTGCCATTTTCAATTACTTTATGGCAATCGATATCGGCAGAGAGCAGAAACGCGGAGAAACAGGCAGAAAAACACTGATCTTCACAGTGATCGTAAATCTTTTTATACTGTGCTTCTTTAAATATTACGGATTTCTGATGGATACGGTCAACAGTATTCTGGGAACAAATATTTCCTATACTGCACTGGCCCTTCCCATCGGAATCTCATTCTATACATTCCAGGCCCTTTCATATATCTTCGATGTCTACAGAGGCAATGTGAAGATTCAGCTGAACCCTCTGAAGTTCACCCTGTATCTTGCTTTGTTCCCGCAGCTGATTGCCGGTCCGATTGTAAAATACAAGGATATTGCTGAACAGCTTGATCACAGAGAAATCACATTGGAAAAGTTCGGTCAGGGAACATGGCGGTTTATTATCGGACTGGGAAAGAAAGTAATCCTTGCCAATAATCTGGGAGCTCTGCATGCAAGTGTCCTGGCTCTGAGTGGTGACGAAATTTCCGTTCTTTCATATTGGATAGGAATCGCAGCCTATACATTACAGATTTATTTTGATTTCAGCGGATACTCAGATATGGCTATCGGTCTCGGCAAAATGTTTGGATTTGAGTTCCTGGAGAACTTCAACTATCCGTATATCTCCAAGACCATTACCGAATTCTGGAGAAGATGGCACATGTCGCTGAGCACATGGTTCAGAGAGTACGTATACATTCCCCTTGGCGGGAATCGAGTAACAAAATCCAGACACATTCTCAATCTGATGATTGTCTGGTCACTGACCGGCCTCTGGCATGGTGCAAGCTGGAACTTTGTTGCCTGGGGCATGTATTATGGCATACTGCTGATACTGGAAAAGTATCTTTTGGGAAAATATCTTGAAAAACTGCGTCCGTCACTGCAGCACATCTATGCCATGCTGATCGTTATGATCGGATGGGTATTCTTCAGCTGTGAGACTCTGACTGCAGCTTTAGATTTTATTAAAGTAATGTTCTTTGCAGGTGGAGCATCAGTTATCAACGTTCAGGCACTTTATCTGATCAGAACGAACTGGATATTTCTGCTTCTGGGCTGTCTCTGTTCCACTCCTGAACCCATTAGACAGTTTGAGAAATTCCGGAGCAGATTTGGAGTTCTCAGTATCATCCTGATACTGGGACTGCTGATTCTCTGTACTGCCTATCTGATTTTCAGCAGCTATAACCCATTCTTGTATTTCAGGTTTTAACTGCACAATCAGGCAATTTCTCTCAGAAGTCCCAAGCCGATTATCCGCATAGACTTCTGTCTGACAAGTAAATAATATAGACAAATAGATAAGGAGTATTTATGAATAAAAAAGCCACCTACTCTATTCTTGGCATCTGTTTCGCAGTGCTGATGGCAGCAGTATTTATCGCTAATCTCCTGTTGCCGGACAAAAACTTTTCCGAAGAAGAGAACAGAGTGCTTCAGGGAACACCAGAATTTTCCCTTTCTTCCTATATGGAGGGTAGATATGAAAAAAAATTGGAATCTTATGTCAACGATCAGTTTCTTTTCAGAAACGCTTTCATCAAAATTAAGACAGCCTCAGATGTCACGGCAGGTAAACTGGAATCTAACGGGGTATACCGCTGCAAGGATCAGTATCTGATGGAGGGAATCACCTCTCCGAATAAAAAGTCTGAAAAAAGCACGCTTTCCAGTTTGAAGCAGTTCAAACGCCGTTACAGTAAATTAAAAATGTACTTCATGCTGGCACCTAATGCCGCAAATATTCTGGAGGATAAGCTTCCTGCTTTTGTAAAAACTGCCGATCAGAATCAATATATTGATGAATTCTACAAAGAAATTAAAGAATATGGGTATACACCGATTGATGTGCGTGACACGCTGAAGGAATATGCCAATGACGGCAAAACTCAGCTTTACTATCGAACAGACCATCACTGGACTACAGACGGTGCTTTTCTGGCGTATAAACAGGCAGTCAAAACGATGAAGCTTGATGATAATGTAAGCTATAAAAAGTATATCGTAAAGAATGACTTTCGAGGTACCCTCGCCTCTAAAAGTGGATTTACCAACGGGCAAAATGATCCGCTGGCAATCTATATGCCGGATAATGACAAAGACTACAACAATTCTGTCATTTATTATGCGGACAGCAAGACAAAGACCACAGAGTTTTACCAGCTGAACAATCTGGATAAGAAAGATGCCTATACTGTATTCGGCGGAAGCAATCACCCGATGTACACGATCAAAACACCGACGGAAAACAGTGAAAAACTGCTTCTGATCAAAGACTCCTATGCAAACAGCATGATTCCTTTTCTGGCACAGAATTTCAGAGAAATCGTGGTCGTTGATCCCCGTTATTATT
>CABSEO010000008.1 GCA_902476665.1 uncultured Emergencia sp. | reverse complement strand
GATTTGCTGTACGGGATCGCCGTCTGTATGTTTCAACTCGCTGCAGACAATGGAACCGTTCTTCTCAAGAAATCTTTTTGTAGCCTGATCCATTAACTTGTAACAGTGGAATTTGGTTTTCGGATCATCTAAATTGCCATCGGACTCCTTCATACCAATGACCATGGCCATGGCAGATACGGCGCCGCAGGTGTTTTCCGCGCCCATTCCTCTGCCGAAGGCTTCGGCCAGCTTGAATATGGTTACAGGATCATAGCCCATAACGTTGCAGAAAGCGCAGGATACAGCCTGAGCACAGTTAAATTTTTCATGATGCAGTTTTACTGCCAGTTCTTTTCTGTCCATGATTACACCTCTTATTTTACAATAAACTTTGTATTTTTTTTCGGAGCATTTGGATCGCGGACGATCTGTTCCGGTTTTTCCTCCAGAATTTCAGGACGGCTTACATATCTCTTAAATTCCCTGAAACAGCGGGCATAATAGTAGCCCGATTCTACTCTGTCGTCGGCGGAAACTTTTATCGGCAGGACGCGTTTTTCTTCTACTACTTCACCAACCTTGACCAGTCGTTTTTCGGGCTGTCCGATGGCAATAAAAATACCTGTAGTACCAAAGTCATAAATATGATGATACACTGCCTTTAATCGTATGGAAGCCAGATTGGTGATAAAAAGTGATGTGTGAAACGGACTTCCGTCTATCACGCTGAAAGGCAGGGAAAAATGTCTGTCCCACCATTTCAGAAGACCTACTACACCGCCTACCAGAGTGGAGGCTTTCATTACACTGCGAAGCAGTTTGTCCATGGCATTGTTTACGCCGGCTTTTCTGTTGGACTCGATGGTTTCAGTGATCTTCCTGTTCACCTCGAAAATATCGTCGTCAAGGTTAAAATAAACCTTACTGACAGTTTCTTCTGTATTGTTGGATTTTAATGTGGTGAACGAAACACAGAAGTGATTCCTAGCATAAATCCGTCTGTTGCATATAAAGCGGTTCAGGTTAGGATTCTGAGATACCAGCCTAAGATAGGCGGCGATGATGACACTCATGTGATCCATCTTAATCCCTTTCTGACGACAGCGGTTAATATAGCTGTGCATGGCTTCAAGATCCAGTTCCAGGTCGATATAGTTGACTGCATCATACCGTTTAGGCATGATGTAAGGAATAATTTCGTAAAATGGGTCGCAGTTTTTCAGTCTGTAACCGTCAGCTCTGTTCATTTCTAATTAATCTCCAATCGCATGATCTCAATCTGCATTATACTATAAACAGGTTGTCCGATCAAGGAAAGTGGTTTATAATTAAGAATATCTTAAGGTAGTCTCAGCAGAATAGGGGGAAGACTATGGAATACAGAATTTTTCATGAGACAGATTTTATCCAGTCAAAGTGGACCGGTGGGGTTACAACGCAACTTGCCATTTTTCCAAAGGAGGCAAAGTATCTGGAAAGGAATTTTATCTGGCGACTGAGCTCTGCGTCCTGCGATCTGGAGGAAACCACCTTTTCAAAGCTGCCTGATTATGATCGGGTTCTTATGGTGCTGGATGGAAATGTGGTGCTGGCTCATCAGGATGTTCGTGTGGCAAGGCTTGCTCCTCTGGAACAGGACCGTTTTGACGGGGCCTATACGACAAAGAGCTTTGGAAAGATCATAGATTACAATCTGATGGTTGCAAAAGGAAACAAAGGCTATCTGGATGTCATAGAAGCAGGTCAGCAAAGCCGGACCATCACAGAAACGGACTGGGAAGGATACGACTTTCATACTGCAGCCCTATTTTGTAAAGAAGGATATGCCACAGTGACAATCGGGGGACAGACGATTCTGTTGTCTCAGGGTGAACAGTTTGTTGCAGAATTTGAAAAAGGAGACAAGGCGGAGTTTTCCTTAATGGGAGAAGGCACTTTGATTCATGCAAGGATCTTCTATTGTGATGACGGTTCGACAGGTCCGGAGATGATCCCTGCGGAAAAAGCCACTTTTGATGACTTTAAGGCCTGTGTCTATCTGGCAAATACTCAGTTCCGCGGAGCGAAATACCTGTTCAAAAGCCTGAAGAACCAGTGGTTTGACGAAGAACTGACAAAGGGAATCCGAAAAATGGAGACGCTGTACATCCCGTTTTTTATCACTGTTCTGGGATTCTGTGTGATTCTGGGACTTGGATATGGACGATTTGAGAGCACAGCTTCCTGGATTCTTTCCCTTTTTGGCTGGTTCCTTGTGGATATTTTTGTGGTGTCTCCACTGTTGTATCTTGCTGTAGTGCCGAAACCAGTGCGAAAGCATATCAAGGATGTGCACAACCTGACCCCTTATGAGCAGAAGATTTACGAAAAGCAGAAGAATACCAACCAGCGGGTGGAAAGAACTCTGAACAAGTATAAGAATACCGGCAAAATCCGGTATGACAAAGACGGAAACGGATATATGGAGGACTAGGAACTGAAAGACCGGTGCTGATGCCATAATATGACCGATTTATAATAAACACAGATAAACCACGGACAAAATGCTTCTGAGAAAATGTTTCCCGGCGGCTGCCCGTGGTTTTATGTGTTTTTATTTCTATTTAACAGAGACTTTCTTTGTGGTCACTTTTCCATAAACTTTTTCTCCCACTACATAGGTGTAAGGCGTTACTTTTACAGTGTAAGTGCCTTTAGCCAGTTTTCTGGTGGTGAAAGTTTTTCCTGTCTTGCTCAGGTAAGAGGTTCTCTTACCTTTGGCTGTGTAAATGTGATAGTAAAATCCATCAGCTCTGCTGTTTCCGCTGATTTTCACAGTGATCTTCTTCGTCTTTTTCGATGCGGAAGCAGAAGTGATCTTTGTAGTTCGCGCTAAAGCGGATTTATAGGCTTTTACAGCCTCTTTTCCAGCGTCTTCAATGGCTTCTTCCACATCTTTGGAATTGCAGGTCCTGATGATGCCGATTCTGCCTTCTGTCTTTGCGTAGGTTCGGCTGATTTTGCCATTCAGGTGTTTCTGCAGATACTGAATCAGCGCATCAGAGTCGGTGACTGCCTCTTTCGTTATTTCCTTTGCTCCTTTGAACATGGTGAAGCCGTCGCCCTGCTGGGTCAGAATATACAGTGTGGATGCCACCGTGTAAGTCTTTGCAGGATCGATGGGCTGACCGTTTACCTTTACGTCGCAGACTCTCCTTGGGCCGCTGACCTCTATAAACATGCCGTTTTCGTCAGTCTTTACCGTAGGAGGGACGGTAGTGTCAATATCGTAGGTAAGACCTGAAACCTGCAGAAAGCCTCCATCTTCATCGGGGGCACTTTTTGCACCGTGTTCCAGCGCATCGAGGATCTGCTGTCCTGTAGCTTCTACGACACCCAGAGAATTGGCCCATGGATTTACTGCGATCATATCTCCATAAGTCACTTCGCCCTTTTTAATGGGGGCTCTGACGCCTCCGCCCTGCACCAGACCGATATCAGCTCCGGTGACAGTCCGGTACGCATCTGCACAGAAGTTTCCTATGACAGACTCCTGATTTCTCACCAGTCTGTTTCCTTCTGCATCATAGTCATTTAAGGTGACTTCACTGGTTCCGATGACCTTTGAAGTAATGGCTTTGAGATTTTCTCTGATTTCTTTTACTGCAGACTCCACGTCAGAATCTTTTTTCGTATAATCTGTAATCAGAGAAGCAGTGATTTTTCCGTCAGCTGTGATGATAATTTCTCCGATGGAGGACAGACCTGTGCCGGTTTGTGTCAGGATCACCTGCCTGCCGTCACGGGCCCGTACCTTTGTGTCAGTCACCACGCTGTGGGAATGTCCGTCAATCATGGCATCAATACCGGAGGTATTTGCAATGACTTCTTTTGAGGTCCACGGCGAGCTCTGCTCATCCATTCCCAGATGAGCAACGGCAATGACGTAATCGGCACCTTCCGCTCTGGCGCTGTCCACAGCCTTCTGCACTGCGTTGTAAAGATCTCTGCCGTTATTTCCGGAACAGAAACCGTAGATATAGTTTCCGTTTTCGTCCTGAAAATAGGCCGGAGTGGATTTGGTAACAGTTTCAGGTGTAGAAATACCCACAAATGCCACTTTTGTCGCCCCGTAGGTCTTGATGGTGTACGGTTCAAATACCGTATCGCCGTCAGGCCCCGTAAAGTTTGCACTGACGTATTCGGCATGGGCTCCTGCAGCAAGCCGCAGGAACTTATCCATGCCGAAGTCAAACTCATGATTGCCCGGTACTGCCACATCGTAGCCTGTCGCATTCATGAGTTCTATGATGTATTCACCTTTGGAGAGGGCGCCTATGCTATCACCCTGAACCGCATCCCCTGCATCCACCAGGGTCACATAGTCTGTTTCTTTCAGTCTGTCGTCCTGATAGGCAGCAAGGCCGGCATAGCCAATATGACTGTCTACGCTGCAGTGCACATCATTGGTATGGAGAATCACGATATCTCCCGATTTTACATCTGCTTTTGTTTCTGCTTCTGCAGCAAAGGCGCATACCGGCATCATCACAGCTGCGACGCACAGGCAGAGCAGAACTGCCAGAACTTTCTTTGGTTTTTTCATTTCAGCTCCTTCTCAATCAGCAAGTAACAGCAGTAAGCCGAAATGTTATCTATTCAGCAGCTTATCTATAGCTGCAAGGAATGCGTCTACATCTTCCTCCGTGGTTCCCCAGGAAGTAACCAGTCTGACAACCCGGTGGTCTTCATCATACGGAGCCCAGTCATAGAAGAAGAAATCTTTCTCCAGTTCCCTGACTGTTTCTGTCTTCAGAATCGGGAAGATCTGGTTTGTTGTGGAAGTGCCGTCGAATTTCACACCTTTGGCCAGAAGCCCTTCTCTGAGTTTCTTGGCCATTTTGTTTTCATGGGCGCCGATTTCATAGAAAAGGCTGTTTTCACCGCCCTCCAGAAGGGCTTCAAACTGTACGCCGATAAGTCTGCCTTTTGCCAGCATACCACAGTTCTGTTTGATCATCCAGCGATAGTGGTCGTTGATATAGTCGTCGAAGACGATTACGGCTTCTCCCAGAAGCAGGCCGTTCTTGGTGCCGCCGATATAGAAGGCATCGGTCAGTCTCGCGATATCTCTGATAGTCAGGTCAGTGTCTTCACAGGTTAAGCCTGCACCCAGTCTGGCGCCGTCCATGCAGAGGTACATGTCATGTTCATCACATTTTGCTCTGAGTGCTTCCAGTTCTGCCTTTGTGTAAACTGTGCCGCTTTCTGTGGTATGGGAGATATATGCCATCTTTGGAACTACAGTGTGATCATCTTCGTATTCCAGCCAGGCTTTGTCGATGAGTTCCGGAGTCAGCTTTCCGTCAACGCCGTCTACAGTCAGTACTCTGTGACCGGTAGCTTCTACTGCGCCGCATTCGTGGCTGTAGATGTGAGCTGTTCTTGGAGCAACTACGGCTTCCCATGGTTTGAGGGCAGCTGCGATGGTGATGACGTTGGATGGTGTACCGCCTACCATCATGTATACCTCGCAGTCGGATCTTGATCATCTCGGCAGCGTGTTCGCTGTGAGGATCCAGAGCATAACCGTCGGTATGTTCCAGGTTGGTTTTCATCAGAGCTTCCATGATTTTTGGATGGCCGCCCTGGCTGTAGTCACTTCTGAAATAAATCATTGATATGTTCCTCCTCGTTGGTAATAAAACTGTGTCCGTTCGCAGAAACGGATCTCGATAAGTATATTATAGAATACTTTTCCGGGGATTTCATCATATTTTCATAAATTTTCAGTAAAGGAGCCCAGCTCTCCGGTTGCCTGCGGACAGAGAATGCCAGGATTTGCAAAAAGAGGCGATAAGAGTATAAATATGACTTTTTATTATCCAGAAAATGAAAAAATGGCCTGAATGAGTATATATTTTTCGCTATAGTGAAAGAGAATACCCTGTAAAAAGGAGATTTTTTACAGAAAAGCATGGTGAATTGTTCTATTTCAAAACAATTTATAAAAAAATACGGACTGACAGAGAGAACAGGGGCGGCGTGCATCCCGATTTTTTATACTCAAAAAATTGAAAACCGAAGGTTTTGGTTAATCTGCTTTGAGGGGGAGCAGGATTTGTAGCTATGACAGCCAGAGCCGGAAGAACAAAAGTATCGACGGCAAGGGCACGGAACCGTTACTGTGATGGAGAACTATTCCTATGAAAACGGCAGTGAAGCCCTTTACAGATACACCGGAAAACGGTATGATGGACTTGGAAGGCTGCTCTCAGAAGCAGAGGCAGGTTAGCGACCATTAAGGAGAGCAGAACAGCACTGGGCGGTACAGACTATAGTCTGAAAACCTATAGCTATGACAGACTGGGCAGGCTGACAACCACCACCGTGACCGACGATGCCAGCGGTACTGTCAAAACCCAGAAGACCTATACCTACGACAGCGCAGGGAACAGACTTACTGAAACAGAAAACGGACAGACCACGACAAACACCTATAATCTGCTGAACCAGATGGTGGAAAGCGGCGGCAGCAGCTATACCTACGACGCTAACGGAAATCAGACGCAGGAAAGCAGTGCGGGACTTGTCAGGGAATACAATTACGACGCGGATAACAGACTGGATACTGTCACAGTGACGGAAAACGGCCAGATTACCCTGCAGCAGAAGAATACCTATAACGGAGAAGGTCAGAGAATTTCCAAGACTGAAAACGGAGAGCAGACAACCTATGCCTATCAGGGCGGCAGCGTGGTCTATACGGACGGAAGCTCCGAAAAACAGTCCCTCAATATCATGGGCGACGCCGGAAATGTCATAGCCTGCGAGCGGGATACGGACAGCGGCAAGGCATATTACTACTACAACAAGGATATGCGGGGAAGCACCACCGGTATTCTGGATGGAAGCGGAAACTGCCAGGCTGCCTACGAGTACTCCGATTTCGGAGAGACCGCGGTAAACAGCGATTTCTATAACGAGATTGCCTATACCGGCGGCATCTGGGATCAGAGCACAGGGCTTTACTACCTTAACGCCAGATATTACGATCCGGACGACGGCAGGTTTCTGACGGAGGATACGGTAAGACCGGAGGCAGAAGACAGTCTGACCTGGCACCTGTATGCGTACTGTGCGAACAATCCGGTGAACTACGTGGATCCGAGCGGACATAAACAAACCGCAATTGGTTATGGTGTCCAAATAGATTTTTCGTCAGGTAAAGGATATACAGCTGTTAATGCAGGTTTTCAAGCGATCTATTTAAATAAAAAAATAAAACGATATAGAAATAAAGGAGTGCATATTTATTTTTATCAAGGTGTAAGTAACGATATGACAAAAGCGGGAACTGCAGTGGAACGATTGTTGAGTAAGCCGAGTACACTGATGTCTAAAATTTCTTTAAGTAAAACAGTAAAGAGACTTTTAGGAGGACTTTCGGCTTCGGCAGTATTTTTTGTATTATTTGCGAATACAAAAAAATAAATACTTACCAAAAGATTGCAGGATATGGATATAATGTGACCTTGAAGATCAATCGGGTTACGTTGGCACTTGGGCTTAACTCTGGTGCCTTTTCAGTCGGCGTAGGGTTTAGCACTTCATCTGGAGGTATTTCCTTTGGACCAGCTAAAGCTTCTTTTTCGAAAAAGTATACGAATAAATACAGAAATTTCACCAGCACCGTATTAGGAAAGATGAAGGCTAGCGCAGAAAAAGGTAAAACTAGAATCCGAAAGACGTATGATTTAAACGGCGCAAAATAGGAGGGATGATGAACTACATAACTGTATACGAAATGCCCGAGGATACTTATCTTTGGGAAGAATTTGGTCTCAACCTTGCTTTTGTGCTGGCAGCGGCGTTATATTTGTCATACTGCGTGTATTCGATAATAAAGAAAAGGCGGCTGAAGTTAGACGCAATTTTCATAAGCGCAGTCTTGATTTTGCTGGGAGCATGCGGCTGCGGCACGCTGGCCGACTTTGCCAGAGACGGCATACAAAATCCTTATGCCAAAGCCTATTACGAAGGCAGATACGAAATCGCAGAGGGCATGCCGGAGGAAATTCAGACCACAAAGCTGGGAACCAGCATTTACGTCGACGGAGAAGAGTATTACTACGACGGGGGAAAAGTCGTCATGCACGGAGAAAAGGTTAAACTCTACTATGTAGACGATGACGACGGCGGCAATTATGTTGTCAGAATCGACGCATACCGGGCTGTTCCTTATTCCCCGGAATGAAGAAAAAGATTTTTGCAGAACAGAAGGTTAAAAATGCCATAAAAGCTAATGCCCCGCCAGTTCTCGGCTGTATTGCCAGGAACCGGCAGCGTTTCTCTTTTGCAAACGACTTTACAGGAGCATAGAAAAGCAGTATGATGGATTTGGGAGGCCGTTCTTGAGAAAATTTTATACAGATATATTTATGCAGAAGGAACGGATAACAGGAGGTTATGCTGCAATATATATGTGAAATAGAAACGACGGGAAATCCGGAATTTATAGATTATCTCTGCAGGAAAACCAGCTGGGGAAGCTTTATCCTGCCTAACTTCAGGCAAAAGGGGTGCGGAGAAAAGGTAAAGGAAAATAATGGCTATCGAACGTATCGTGATAATTGCCTGTTTTTGCTGAATACGGTGCAGGACCATCTGATAAAGCATTATCTCAGCAAATCCTTTTTCTATTCGAGATACAGACATGCTTTGGATATCTATGTTTTTGAGATGAATAAAAAGTTCCGGCTGGCCGCAAGGGACTGCGGTACGCTGGAGAGATGGGTTTATCCGGAGCTTCCGGAAGATTTGTGCCTTTTCGATGAAAAAGAGCGCTGCATTTTATATACCCAGACTCATGAATCGGAATGCAGATTTTATGGGGAAAATGAGGCGCAGCGGCTGAATGACTGGGGTGTCAGCTTTGAAGCCTTTGAGATCGATGAGCAGGATATTCCGACATTGAAAGGAATGTAAGGAGAAAACTATGCTGGGCATTGATATAAAGTCTCTGTCATCTGAAAAAGCGCTGGCGTGTCTTTATGACAGGAGTGAATATATTGCGTTTCATCTTCCTGTATTTTTGTGTCGTAACGAGCATGAAAAGGAAAGGTATCTGGCAGAGCAGGCGGATTTGCTGGCAGGTATTGAACCTTGGCTGCTAGAGTCTTTAAAGAGCAGTATTTATATGGGCATCGACTACAGCGAGGAAACGCAGATATACATATTTCGTAAAACGACTTTTTTAAGGAATTTGTTCTTAAAACGGGAGGACCTGCGGTGTGGCTTTATCCGGAGCTTTCGGAGGATCTCGGCTTTCTTGATAAAAACTGGAAGTGCTTTCTGAAGACTATTTCTCACGAAGAGCAGTGCTGCCTATATTTACTGTAATATGGCTGATTCTGGCTTCGAAGAATTGCCGGTATTGGCAAAAACGTTATCGAAGCTGAAAAGCTTCGAAGGAAATTTTCCCGTAAGGGGAAAATACTTTTATCTGAAATAATAAGCCCTCATCGATGTATAGAGCGGATCCTTTTGCAGGAGAACTGCCTGTTTAAGGAAAAGCGTTATACTCTGACGGGGCGTTTTTTATTATACAGAGTTATTGACTGACGATATTTACTGCTCTTTCACAGAAAGCATTTTACAAAGTGTTTTTTGCGGACAAAAGCTGACTAACGGTCCGGCTCTTTCCCGGAGCTGCAGGATAATTCAATGTCCGGCAGCAGTTCAAAATAAAAATTGCTGTAGACCTGACCCAGTGCTTCTATACATTTATTCTGCAGTTCTTTGAACTTTAATATGGAAACCATATCACAGTCAAAAGTGATATAGATACTGATCCACAGTTTTCTGCCGGTACGTACGATATCATAATAAAGCCGGTTTTCTCCATAGAAACTTAGGATCGGATCCACGATGGATTTTATCTCTTCCACAGTCTTTTCTTCAGGAGAAATCAGGAACAGATCCCGCAGTCCCTTTATGACCGCTTTTACAGGAGATGGAAGCATAAACAGAGAAAGCACCACTGTTACAACCTGATCCAGATAGGGCGTGATTTTCATAAAACTTTCAGATGTGATGATTACGGGAAGGAAAAAGGCGACGGCCATTCCCAGAGATGCGATACTGTCTATCTGCCAGCTTCGAAGCTCCATGGCTATGAGTGGAGAATTGAGCAGAGAGTTTTTCCTCTTCAGAAAGAGAGAAACCGAGATTCCCAGCAGACATGCAAACAGTTGAAAATAAGCAACAGTGCCAAAAGATACTGTGCGTCCGCCATGAATCATGATTTCTATGTTGTTAACAATCAGTCCCACCGTAACTGCACACATTGTAACACCTTTTATGACTACAAACATGGATTCTATCTGCATGTAGCCGAAGGGGTGCTTTTCATTAAAGGGTCTGTACAGCAGCGGGATAAGGAAAATAGACGGAAGCAACATTAAAAATTCAACACTGTCATAGACCGCATCCAGAAGTACTGCCTGTGAGCCTGTGAATACAGCCATAATCAGTTCTATTATGACGAAGAAGAGGTTTCCGTAAAGAGAAACAGACATGGTTGTTTTTTCTCTCTTCTGCGCCTTTTTTTCCATGTGCATAATTTCACTCCTTTTTTTCTGCACCTGAACCTATCATACTTTATTTCCCGTGAATTGGCAAGAGTCGCTTTGGATTGGATTTTTTAAATCTGCAGAGTTTACTTTCAAAAACTGAAATGAGAGTTTTTTTGCTCTGCAGTGAGATAATAAAGATAACATGGATTTTGTAATGAAAGGAGTGATTTTATGATAAAAATTGATCAGAAACAGCTTAAAGCATTTGCTGAGTATCTGCAGAGTGAAGAACGGAGTAGAGGTACAGTGGAGAAGTACTTGAGGGATGTAAAATGTTTTGCCGCCTGGCAGGAGAAAGAAGGAAATTACAGAAGTCTGTCGAAAGAAGCTGTGGCAGCTTGGAAACAATCACTTGTGGATCGTGAATACAGACCTTCCACGATCAATTCTATGATTGCGGCAATAAATCGTTTTTTTTGTTTTCTGGGACGAGAGGACTGTCGTATCCGGTTTCTGAAAGTGCAGCGGAATACTTTTAGAAAAAGAGAGAAGGAGATGACCAGGGAAGACTATAAAAAACTGGTGGCAACAGCGTATCAGACGGGTAACATAAGACTTGCACTTCTGATGGAAGCCATCTGCAGTACGGGACTTCGTGTTTCAGAGGTAAAATATTTGACCGTTGAAGCCGCAGAAAAGGGGAGAGCCCAAATTACTCTGAAAGGGAAAATCCGTACTGTTCTTCTTCCTTTAAAACTCTGCCGCAAACTGATGCAGTATGCCAGGAAAAAAAGATAAAAAAAGGGGCGATTTTTGTAACCGCTTCTGGAAAAGATTTAGGAAGAAAACAGATCTGGGCGGAAATGAAGAAACTGAGTAAAACAGCAGGAGTTGAACCGGAAAAGGTCTTTCCTCACAATCTGCGGCATCTGTTCGCAAGAACTTTTTATAAAGTCAGCAGGGATTTGTCAAAACTGGCGGATTTGCTGGGGCACAGCAGCATAGATACGACAAGAATCTATTTGCAGACTACAGAGAAGGAACATATTAAAGAACTGGAACGACTGAATTTGGTCAGCTGAAAGGTATAAAGAGAAATAAAAAAACCGTAGACAAAATCCGTATTTTGTCTCACCGGATGTAAACAGAAATGGATTATAGTACATAAGTGCTATTATTGTAGCATTCTTTTATTTTAGGGACAAGATAAAAACGAAAAAAACACAGATACAGGTGTATGCGGGCACGAAAAGAAGGACAGCAGAATTCCAAAACTGTGAAAGTCGTTGTTTCCGTGCCTTTTTTTTGAAATATAAGCGGAAGAATTCTCTCCACCTGAGGATCTTCTGCTTTTTTATTTGAGATCAGTGTCTTAAGCGATCTGCAGCAGCATGGTGCTGAGACAAAATACGGATTTTGTCCATTGGCTTACAGAGGATGAAAAGCATGAGAATACATTGAAGGAGGAAAGAATAATGAAAAAGTTTTTTGCGATACTTTTGGCAGTGGCTGTAATCTCGTGCTATATGCCATTTATGATTTTCGCAGAAGGCGGTGATGAGCAGGATGTATCGCAGGATTCATCTAATGTGCAGATCGGCGCTTATTATGAAGTTGATGACGGTACCGGTCTTCCTGTTTCCGGAGTCCCCGATTTATCCGCAGATGAGACAGAGCAGAGTTATGAGGATGGAAAAGTGAAAGTTGACAAAATCATTGGAAGCACTTCGGAAGAAAATGTTTTTGATGTGACCTTAAAAGTGTCTACTCAGGAGAAAATTGAGAACATCACTTCTTCACCTGATGCTGCTGCTGTACTTGTGATTGACTGCTCCGGAAGTATGGCCGGTGAGCGGATAAAAAGTGCAAAAAAAGCGGCACAGACTTTTATCAACGATTTTGCAGCTGAAGGTGCAGAAAGAAAGATTGCCATTGTCAGATACTCAGGAGACGATGGGTATGACGGGGCAAAGACGGTTCAGTCCTGGACGGATGCGGCAAATCTTTCGACAGACAGTGCAGACAGATTTTGTGATGTGATTGAAGGATTAGAAGCTTCCGGAGGAACAAACACAGAAGCAGGAATAATGCTGGGAAGAAATCTGCTCAATAGTCTTTCACCAGATATTGAGAACAGGAACATCATTCTTTTAACAGACGGCAATCCGACTTTTGGTGTTAAAGACAGTTCAGAATCTAAATATGAGACGGAACTGAAAGTTATCTGTCCCTGGACGTGGAGCCTGTTTGGAAGTTACTGTGCTGATCAGGCAGGAAACGGAAGCTCCACTACTTGCGAATGTCATACAGATGTGGAAGAAACAGCTAAGACACTAAAGTCTGAAGGCATTGGCACTTATGCGGTGTATGTAGGTGATGAAAGAATCGATTGTAAGTCCAGGAACTGTTCTCTGGAGAAAAAGAGTGGTGCACGATGGCTTGCAGAAGACTGCGGTTTTACAACTTACTCCGCTGATGATAAAGATTTGGAGAAACTGTCCGAAATCTTTAAAAAAATTATTGAAATTATTGAGATGAAAGCGCAGGCCTGGATTGTTACTGATCCCATGGGAGAAAATATTCAGTTTGAACAATTTATGACGGAAGCCAGTCCTGTAAATGAATTTGAAGAAAAGGACGGTGTGATTACCTGGGATATTAAAAATAGTACCAGAGGTGTAGAAACTGAAGAAAATGGTGCAACAGTCACAACATATACCTTAAAGTACAGAATCAGATTAAACACTCTGTCTGAGAATTATAGTCCGGATACCTACTATGGGACAAACGGCAGAACCGGTCTGACATATCTGATTACTGAAGAAAGCGCACAAGGGACAAGTTACAGAAATGGAACCGCATATTTTAATATTCCGTCGGTAAAAGGTTTTGCAGGTGATTTGAGTTTTGAAAAGCAGTTTGAGCAGGGCAGCGGCGCGGAAACCGCACAGTTTACATTAACTGCTGCTGATAATGCTGAGTTTAAGCTGACTGCGGAAAATGATCCTGAGACGGGAAAGGTTTCCTTTGAAAATATTCCGTCAGGACATAGTTATTACCTTGAAGAAACTTCAGTTCCCGATGGATATGTGAAATCTGACAATCAGACAGTTACCGTGGCATATGGAGAAACAGATTCAGCAATTAAAAACGGTTACATCATCAACAGGAAGACAGAACCTGAAAGTATCTCGGTAAATGTGACAAAAGTATGGAATGATGATAATAATCGTGATGGCATACGACCGGAAAGTGTGACTGTGCAGCTTCTGGCCAACGGAGAAGTTGTGGAGGGTCAGGAACTTACTCTAAATGAAGAGGTTAACTGGACCGGTACATTTGAGAATATTGCCGCAGCAGATGCAGAGGGAGAAACCATTTCCTACAGTATCAGAGAAGTTGCGGTTGAAGGCTATACATCAGAAATTACTGGAAATGTTAATGACGGATTTACTATCACCAACACACATACATCCGAAGTAGTTACTGTCAGCGGCAGCAAGACGTGGCAGGATGAAAACAATCAGGATGGTAAAAGACCGGACAGCATTACAGTTCATCTGTTGAAAGACGGAGCCGTTGAAGATACGAAAACAGTGACTGCTTCAGATAACTGGAGCTGGACCTTTGCCGGACTTCTTAAGTATGAGGATGGAAAAAAAATTACCTACAGTATTACAGAAGAAGCAGTTGCGGATTATGTTACGACCTATAACGGATATAATATAACCAACAGCTACACACCGGGTGAAACCAGTGTTACTGTATCAAAAAAGTGGGACGATGAAAATGATCGGGATGGAAGTAGGCCGGATAATATTACGGTGCAGCTGTACAAGAATGGAGAGCCGGTTTCAGGAGAAACCGTTATCCTGAATGAAGAAAACCAGTGGACGGGAGTGTTTACAGCACTGCCAGTAAATGAAAACGGTGTGAAAATTGATTACACTGTCAAAGAAGTGAATGTACCTGAAGGATATACGGCAGAAGTTTCCGGGGACATGCAGTCAGGGTTTATCATCACCAATACTCATACACCTGATGTTCCGCCAACACCGTTGTATAAGTATTTTTCCGTCGAAAAAATCTGGAAGCTGGATGACGGAGGAACAGCAACGGATTCTGTGAAAGTGCAGCTTTTGAGAAATGGTCAGCCATATGGTGAACCGATTGAGCTGACATCGGAAAAAGACTGGCAATATACATGGTATGGATTGCCTTATTCCGGAGAATATACGGTGATGGAAGTGGATATTCCTGAAAACTTTACTGCATCCATTATGAAAAGTGGAAGCAAAGCCACCATTGTCAACGATGATGTGAAAACCGAAGACCCGGAAGACCCAGATAAGCCGGTGGACCCTGAGGATCCTGACAATCCGGTGGATCCAGATGAGCCGGGAACGGATGACAATGATGACACAGATAACAATGTGTCCGATGATACCAACAGGAATGAACAGACTGGCAGTGATATTCCGCAGACTGGAGACAGTCAGAGCATTGGAATGTGGATTGTTCTGGCAGTTACCGCATCCGGTGCCCTGGGGGTTTCTGTAAGACTTAGAAGAAAAAGCAGGTAGAGAGTCTGATAGAAACCTGAAAAAGTAAACGGTAGCTGAAAATACGGATACCTATATAAATCAGAACAAAGGTGCGGCTTTTCCGGACAAACAGGAACGGATTTCGGAAAATGTCCGCACTTTTGTTATGTACTTTTATAAAAAGGGTGCTATGAAAAAACTGAAATCATCTAATCAGCAGCTATAAGGTGAATTCGTGCCGTATTGAGAGATGTTGTTTTCAACAGATTTAAAACATCGCTTGACATTGTTTTGGAAGGGTGCTAATATATGTAGTATGCTACACTTTTAGAAAGGCGGAAGAGTCATGGAAAAGAAAGATATTGGATATCTGATGAAGAATATCAACGATCGGCTGAAGGTAATAGCTGATGCTGATCTGAAAGCATATAATCTGACGCTGACTCAGAGCCGAGTGATGGCGTTTCTGGAGGATAAGGGCGGGCAGGCTACGCAGAAGGAGATACAGCTTTTTCTGAGAGTCTCTCACCCTACAGTAGTAGGCATCGTTTCTCGGATGGAACAGAATGGTCATCTGGTCAGCTGGATTGATGAGCAGGACAGACGGAACAAGATTGTCAGACTGACAGACCGGGCGGCAGCTCTGGGAGCTGCTATGAAGGAGGGTATCGCCAATATTGAGAATATCATGCTTTCATCTCTGTCTGATGAGGAGGTAGAGCATCTGAGAACCACCCTTATGACGATTTGCAGAAATCTCGAGGATAAAATAAAGAAATAACGGCATCAGGCAGCCTGTGCAGGTCGGGGTATTGTTTCATGAGACCTGCCGTTGATTTGCTGTAAAACGGCACGGAACTTCAGAATTATGGTGCCTTTATTATGCGGGAAATATCAAATAGGACTGGCCGCTGAACAGAATGGGCGAAGCTGACCTTTTCATAATGCCTGCAGGTACGATGCTTTACAGGAACTTTCTGGAACATATGTGGAAATTGGAATGCCTATATTTCCTATTATAAAAAGGTGAAAAGCCGGGCTACCGGCTTTTATCAGACACTAAAGTGTAGCGTGCTACATAGAGAGGAGGATTTGGATGATTAAAACTCTTGCAGGGAGCTTGAGAGAGAACAAAAAGGGCTCTGTGACAACAGTGCTGCTTTCTGTTTTGGAAGCAGCGTTTGAAATACTGATTCCGCTGTGCATGGCAAAAGTAATTGATGAAGGTATTGAGCTGGAAAATATGAATGCGGTCTTGCGATACGGTATCATTCTTCTTTTACTTGCTGCTTTTCAACTTCTTACCGGTGTTCTGTGCGCTCATACCGCAGCTCGTGCAGCAGTAGGATTTTCTGCAAATCTCCGGCAGGATATGTATGATAATGTTCAGACTTTTTCTTTTTCCAATATTGACAAGTTTTCCACGGCATCCATCGTGACTCGTCTGACCACAGATGTAACAAATATTCAGAATGCCTATCAGATGCTGATTAGAATGGCAGTTCGAGGACCGGTTATGCTTGCCTTTTCAATGATTGTTTCTTTTCGGATCAACCAGACCATTGCGTGGATTTTCCTTGGGGTGATTCCTGCCATGGCTGTGCTGCTTCTTCTTATCATTGAGAAGGTAAATCCAATTTTTAACCGTGTTTGATGAACTGAACAATGTGGTGCAGGAGAATGTCAGGGGAATACGGGTTGTCAAATCATTTAACAGAGAAGATTATGAAATCAGCAAGTTCAAAAGAATTTCGAAAAGAATTTATGAGGACTTTGCGAAAGGAGAGAGATTCATTGCTTTTAATGCCCCGATTATGCAGTTTTTCATGTACAGCTGCATGATTCTGATTTCATGGATTGGGGCTAAGGCTATCGTGGCAAGTGGAAATAATTCGGCATTAGGAATGACCACAGGAGATCTGACAGCGCTGTTTTCCTATGCAATGCAGATTCTCGTAAGCTTAATGATGTTGTCTATGGTGTTTGTTATGATCACTATTTCTATCGCTTCTGCCCGTCGTATAGCAGAGCTGCTGGAAGAAAAAACTGATATTGAGAATCCGGAAAATCCGCAGATGAAAGTGAAAGACGGAG